>NBMI01000399.1 GCA_002085445.1 Candidatus Parabeggiatoa sp. nov. 2 | reverse complement strand
GATTTGAAAACATTTAAAATGTTTTATGGCCCCCAAATTAGGTCATCTAAATAACCCATTTTTTCGAGTTCACAGAGTGCCACAGAGTGTCACAGAGTTATAATGCTAACAATTAACGCACGCAAGTGACGCTTGCATGTGCAAGCTTATGTGGATGTCTCTTGCGTCAAAGCGCGTCAAAGCGCGTTTTCCACTTCAGTTGAATTTATAAGATTCAATTTAACCCTTAATTCGCATAAACTGTACTACTACAAACTATAATTTTTTGGACAGCCTCTTATTCCAAGACACGCCCGGCGTGGCAATAAACAACATTACCAAAGTCAATCCAACAGACACTATCAAGCTTATTTCTATGAGTAAAATCAGTTCGTTAGCCCATTTGGGTGGATATTTAAGCAAATGATGCCCTTCCACCATCAGCGCCAGTGCAATACTCACAAACACTAGCAAGCCGCCACTTAAGGCCAGCCGTAACAAAAAACCCGCTTTCGGTTGCGGCAGCATAAAAGGGCTTAGTTTGAATAACGCGCCCGTACCCGCCAGCACGGCACCCACTTGAATAAACGCACCCCCTGGCGTATAAACACCCGCCCATAACACATAACCAACCGTCAACACCAGAATCGCCAGAATCCAGCGTGGCAAAGGCTGCATTAACGGAGAATCCGGATGAAAGTGAGTCTCTTGCTGCGGTACTGTGGTATGGTAAACTGTCCACACACCTAGCAGCGCGAGCAACAACACTGCCATTCCTAACAATGTATCGTAGCTACGGTAATTAACCAACAAAGCCGTAACTGGATGAGTGACGTTCGTATTGGATAAGTGAGTATAGGCTAATTCAGAAATGTCAATAATCGGATCAGGCATGAAAAAAACCGCGATGACTAATCCGACTTCAAAGAGGGATAGTAATAGCACAAGTAGGGTGAATTTTAGGACAGAACTGGACATTTTTAGAATTTCCTTTATAGTGAGCAAGGGATTAATGGTGTTTGACTGGTGAAGCCCAATGCTTTGGCTCTTCAAAACAGCATTTTTTCTTATCAACACAGAGAACTCAGTGCCCTCCGTGTTGAAAACCCGTTTTGTGACTTGACTGCCGCGGCTTGACTCCCCGGATTGAAGGGGTGTGTCAAAAACTATCGACTCGATGGTTGAAAGATCGAATATTTTACTCAATCAATTAATTATTCGCATGATAAAATATTTTTTTAACGAGTCAGTTAATTGAAAAAAGTTGAAATAAACCCAGTTTATTCAAGACATTAACCTTTGCGCCACCGCGAATTGCTAAAAAATTTTGAACAACTTTCTCCAAACCACCCGCGATGATCACCGCATCGCTGGGTTTACCGCCCTAGCCATTACCATTCATATCGCCGAAAGTGCGCTACCCAGTCCTTTACCCGGTGTCAAACCCGGACTCGCAAATGTTATCACCATTGCAGTACTGATGCTATTTGGCTGGCGAATGGCAACCTGGGTTAATTTACTGCGCGTGTTAGCCGGCAGTTTGTTAATAGGCACATTTTTATCGCCTACCTTTATCCTCAGTTTAAGCGGCGCGTTGGCAAGCACTGCCACACTCGTCTTACTTAGTCAATTACCAGGCCAAGGTTGCGGCCCCATAGGATACAGTATCGCCGCCGAGTCAGTGGCATCATTGTTTTTGCTATGCTAAAAAAATTACCGCCTGATGTTCGCGGTTTCTATTGACACCGAAACTCATTTTCTCTATTCTACTCCAACTTTTTTCCCCTAGACTATTAGGGATTAGAGCGTCTCTGCCCTGATGGTAGAAATAAGGGTAAAAAAATTTGCTATAAATTCCCAATGAATATACTTAATTGGACATTTGATGGCCTTTTAGCACTCGCCTTATTTTGGGCGGCGTGGCAATCGCTGACGCTCCCCGATTTATCTCGGGCGGTGGTACGATTTATCGTGTTTGGTTTACTGATAGCTTTGGCTTGGGCGCGTTTATCCGCCCCGGATGTCGCACTGTACGAAGTGGCGTGTGGTGCGGGATTGACAGGGATATTGTTGCTTGATGCGTTGCGCGATTTGGATGATAATGACTCACGCAAAGAGACAAAGGCAAGTTAAAAAAACCTCGAAGGTTTGGAAAAAACCAATAGGCTATTGAATTACGTCCAGAAAGACTGCGCGAAGCGAGAAAACAGGTGCCTAAAGCATTGTTGAGGTATGCGTTGCTTATGCGGCACACTCGTTATGCGAATTAAGAATGAACAAAGATGTCATTTCGTTTCGATTTCTTTGTTCGGAGAAATCTTGATAAATCATGAGAAACCTTGAGAAACCTTATCAAATCACTTTAAATCAATAGGTTTTTATAAATCAGTGATTTTTTATGATCCAATTCAATCCTTAATTCGCATTCGTAACGCGTTTTTTGAATATCGTGACACACCCTAGCATCCCTTCAATGCCATTACTAAAAACGTTCAGTTGCCCACCGTCGTTTTGGGGCAGGCAATAAAAACACCCTACATTAACCGTTTGCAACTATAACGGGATAAAATCGTTTTCGGATAGGCTCTTAATTGAAGGTTAATATAACATGTTTTTTGAACTCAAAAATATAGGTGCTATCAAACAAGCCAAAGTCAAACTTGGCAAGTTGACGGTTATTTGCGGCCCAAATAACACCGGTAAAACCTATATTACTTATTCTTTGTACGGCCTTTTAAGTCACTTACGCGAAAAACCCCTCTCTCGGTTTTTGAGAGCGGCGAGTTCATACTTCAAGCCCATTTTCAAATCAATTGATAAAGACAAACTCTACGCCGAATTTAAAGAAAAGGGAATTATCCGGCTTGATTTGAAAGAGGCTGAAAAAGATTTAAATAACGTTGTGACACTATTAAGTCAACTTTATACCGAAAAGTTAAAGGATATTTTTAGTGCCAATGCAGACGAATTGGCCGAGGCACAATTTAAGATTGTGGGCATTGACGACATTGTTTTTGATTATTCAAAGACATTTGAATTGAAAACGAGCAAATATGATGCCGTTAAGGAAAAACAGAGTCGTTTTCTTGAGATAAACCTCCACTCAACTATTCAGAATAAGTGGTTAATTGATTTTATTATTGATGACGCTTTATTTGAGTTCTTTTTGTTTAAGGACTTTCCTAACCCATTCATTCTGACTGCCGAAAGAGCCGGCATACAATTGTTTCAAAAAGAACTGGAAAGTGATTGGGGAAGAAACGCCTTAACGACAAGTCGCCCTTTCGAATTAAAAGAAAATGTTGCTCGCTTGGCACTCCCAATCGCCAAAAATATTGATTTTGTCAGAGACAGCGATGTGGTGATTAACTCCAACAGTTTCTTGACAAAGCCTGAACTCACCACCTACATAGAAGACATACTGGGTGTGCAATATGAAATTGTAGACGGGCGAAAAGTGGTGAGAGACAAAACCACCCTTCATGCTTTGCCTTGCTATATGTCTTCAACCTCGGTACGCGCCCTATTTGATTTGCATTTGTGGCTCAAGCATCAAGCACAAAAAGGCGATCTGTTATTTCTGGATGAACCTGAACTCAATTTGCATCCCAAAAATCAACTTAAAATGGCGCGGCTGTTGGTGAAATTGATTAATAATGGCATCAATGTGTTTATCACAACGCACAGCGATTACCTCATCAAAGAGTTCAATAACATGTTGATGCTTGCCAATGATTTTCCTGAAAAAGCGGCTTTGATGAACGAATTGGGTTATACGCCTGATGATGTTTTACATGCTGAAGATTTTAACGCGTATATTGCTCACACTGATGGTACCATTTCATTGGCTGAGATCGACAAATACGGCATAAAACAAAGTGGCTTTGATGACACCATTGTTCAGATTAATAAAACCTCGAACAAACTCGTTTCTGCCATCGAAGTACAACGAATTACGCGGATAAACGAATTCAGTACAACGAATTACGCGGATAAACGAATTCAGTACAACGAATTACGCGGATAAACGAATTCAGTACAACGAATTACGCGGATAAACGAATTAAGTACAACGAATTACGCGGATAAACGAATTAAGTACAACTATAGATTTTCAGATAATTATTTTCAAAGTGAATAGCCCTATATTTCGTCCGGTCTATTTATTCACTATTGTTGCCCTAGGCTTTAATAATACGCCCCGTTGGGGCTAAGATTTAAGCGAATATGTTAAAAAGGGTTCCTGGGTTCCTGGGGCGTTGCCCCAGGCTTTAATAATACGCCCCGTTGGGGCTAAGATTTAAGCGAATATGTTAAAAGGGTTCCTGGGTTCCTGGGTTCCAGGGTTCCTGGGGCGTTGCCCCAGGCTTTAATAATACGCCCCGTTGGGGCTAATATTTAGTCTTGTCAATTAGTGAGACGATGGGGCAATATAAAAGTCAATGTAAACAATAAGGTAGCGGCTACAACCACAGAAGGGCCGGTGGGTGTGTCCCAGTGCCAAGACAGGGTTAGGCCCATCGCGACGGCAATACAGCCTATGAGACTTGCCAACACGGCCATTTGTTCTGGGGTGTGGGCAAAACTACGGGCTGCTGCTGGCGGAATAATCAGCATGGAAGTAATCAGCAAAATGCCAACAATTTTCATGGCAACAGCAATCACTAGGGCAACCATCAACATAAATAGTAAATGTACCCATGCCACTGGTACGCCTTCAACTTGTGCTAATTCTTCGTGGATGGTTATTGATAGTAAGGGTTGCCAAATGAAAACAAGGCTTAATAAAATGAGTCCGCCGCCACCATAGATCCAATATAAATCGGTGCGCGTCACGGCCAGTAAGTCGCCAAATAAGTAGGCATATAAATCAATTCGTAAGCCTTCGCCTTGCAAAAAGGCGAGTGCTACGAGGCCCAAAGAGAGGGCACTATGCGCTAAAATACCTAACAAGGTATCGGTAGCAAGGCGCTTTTGTGATTGCAATATGACTAATAACAAAGCGATTGCAACGCAGACACCGAGGGTGCTAAGCATCAAAAGCGTATTAAGCGTTAATTTGAAGGTGGTTAGTTTTAAGTTGAGCAAAAATCCTAGCGCGATGCCTAATAGGGCCGAATGCGCCAACGTGTCGCCAAAATAGGCCATGCGTCGCCATACCACAAAACAGCCCAATGGGCCGGCAATGAGGGCAACGCCTAAGCCACCTAATAATGCTCGCCACAAAAAGTCATCCATTTTTTCAGTTATCCGTTATTAGCTCATGTTACGCACTCTGCTTTCACAAGCCTTGGGATAAATCCCAAGGCTAAAAGCGTCCAGGAACCTAAAGGTGACTAAAACCAACTCTAGCGTTTTCCGATTCAATTAAGTACAAAATTCTCGCATTGCGTAATGTTTTCTTCAGCGGGAATCCCGTCTTCGCGGGGTGTAGTTTATTCAATCGGGAAGTGCTATATTAATTCAGTGCGTAACATCAGTTATTAGTTATCAAATACATAGAGGACGATGTTAATTGTGAATTGTTAATTGGTGAATTGTGAATTGTGAATTTTGAATTTTGACGTAAACTAATGAAAAGCGAATCAATAAGTTATTGTTTTTTATCAGATGAACAAAAAATGGATCAACTTTTGACTTAAAAAATAACCTGATTTTCACCTGCCCAGATATATACCAATGCCATTAAGTTAAGATTTATCTGAAAAACTATACAAACTAGGAACTACAAACTAGAAACTTTTAAGAGTTTTAGGCGATAAATCGCCTACTACAAACTACAAACGGCAAACTAGGAACGGCAAACTAGAAACTTTAAGAGTTTTAGGCGATAAATCGCCTACTACAAACGATGATGATGGCTGTAAATAGCTAAATCCCGTGCCGCCCTCGCACCAAACAGTTCTAAATAGGCGGGGTGTTTTGTTACCGTTTCTGGATGTCCGTAGCAACTCACTTTTTTGTTTAAACATACTACATGATCTGTTGCTGCCATTGTATTGGTTCATCTAGTACTAATAAATCGGGTTCACGCAACAGGGCGCGTGCTAATAGTACTCGCTGCATTTCGCCGCCGGAGATGTTTTGTAGTGGGCGCTTAAAAACGTGGGCGGCTCCAACTTCTTTAAGTATCTGTTGAATAACGGCCGTTTTTTTGACATTGCTCAAGGTGAGAAAGCGTGCCACCGTTAGTGGTAATACCGAATCGACGCTCAAGCGTTGCGGCATATAGCCTACCCGTATGCCGGGTTGTCGAAACACGCTACCGGCTTGTGGCGTTAGTAAACCTAACACGACTCGTACTAACGTCGATTTACCTGCACCATTGGGCCCAATTAAGGTAATAATCTCACCGCGCCGCACGTCTAGGGATACGTCTTGCAAAGCGGTATGTTGCTGAAATTGCACACAGACTTTGCTTATTTGTACTAATATATTGTTAGGAATCATTGGTTTCTTTTAAGGTTAAGGTTCCAGTTCCAGTTCCAGGTAGATACACTGGCTATATTAATGTCGCCCCGTTGGGGCTTTAGCCCCAAAGGGGCGTGTTATTTAAAGCATCGCCCCAGTTCCAGGTAGATACACTGGCTATATTAATGTCGCCCCGTTGGGGCTTTAGCCCCAAAGGGGCGTGTTATTTAAAGCCTGGGGCATCGCCCCAGGATTGCATAGAGAGAGGATTGAAGTGTTGAAGAAAAGGGCCGAATCTGTGTTAATAGGCGCACTATTGACTTTAAGTGTACAGGCAAATAGCGCCCTGGCACCGCAAGTCGTGGTGACAATCAAACCCATTCATGCCTTCGTCAGCGGCGTTATGGATGGTGTGGGCACACCACAATTGTTGTTGCAAGGCGGAGAGTCTCCGCATAGTTATAGTTTACGGCCGTCACAAGTCCGACAATTACACGCGGCCGATTTATTAATTTGGGTAGGCCCCACGGTAGAAACCTTTTTAGAAAAAACCCTTACCACGCTGAGTGACAAAACCAAGCGGTTGCGTTTGCTAGATGTGCAAGGTTTAACGTTATTGAAAGCACGCAAGGGCGGTATTTGGGAAACGCATCATCATAGCGATGATTTTGCTTATGCGCGGGACGATGTTTCTCACCACGCTGATTTTGAGATCGATCCACATATTTGGCTTGATCCTCATAACGCTAAAGTTATGTTGCAAGCGATTGCCCAAACGTTGAGTCAAATTGATGTTAATAACGCTGCCCGTTATATGGCTAACGCAACACGTTTTTTGGCGCGACTTGAGCAACTGGATCAAGGATTAAAACATCGATTGGCTCCCGTTATGGATTATCGGCGGTGGGAGCCATTAGCTTGTCGCCAGAAACTCGTCCGAGTGTTTGGTTGCTACTGTTATAGAAGATACTTCAGCGGGGCGCGAGATATTGGATCCGTTAGGGGCCGATTTGGCGGCCGGGATAGAGGCCTATTTTAGCTTGTTACGGAATTTGGCTAATTCATTGAATCGGTGTTTAATGCCTTGAACTACAAGGATTGCATATAAGCAGGGATTTTCGGCCGGTTTTCGTGACTGAATTGCTTGGCTTAAAGCTATAACAACTACAAGGATTGTATATAAACAAGGATTTGAGGCCAGTTTTCGTTACTATACGGAATGTACATCTGCGGGTGAAAATAAAAATTGACCCGTTTGGTGTATTTTTATTGACTTCAATCCTAAGATGAAGCTGATAAAAAATCCGTTTATTTCGCGTATCGATTATTTACAATGCTTCGGACAGTTTTTAAATAACTCGCTTACGTTGTCATTTCGACCAACGGGAGAAATCTTACCAACGGGAGAAATCAATAGGTGATAAATATTGAATTGACAAAAACGAGTATTGTTATAAATATTAATTAATTCAAATAATTATGGTAAACTGTCCGAAGTCTTGTTAATTATGATTCAGACATTTTTTAGCAGAAAAAGTTTAATTCAAATTAATCTTCAAAAGAATATAGTTGTCTTTGAATGCCTTAACTATCTGGATTAATCCCAAGCGTCCGCAATCGTTCAGTCAGTTGTGCCACCCGTTGTTCGGTCCACCGTTCCTTCCCAAACGCCCAACCATAATTGCAATTCTTCTGACCAAATCCTGCCCTGTTCATTGGGCACCAATTCTTCGTAACGACGATTTTTAAAATGCCAGCCCCGCAAAGATTTAGCATCAAAAGGATCAAATACGAAATAGTTTGGTGTCTTGAAAATCC
>NBMI01000180.1 GCA_002085445.1 Candidatus Parabeggiatoa sp. nov. 2 | reverse complement strand
GAAAAGTACTTAGGATGACGGGCCGATTAACGGATTGGTAGGATAGTACAACTCATGGCGCGAAGTACAACGAATTACGCGGATAAACGAATTGATAGAAAAGTGCAACGGATGACGGGCCGATTAACGGATTGGGAGGATAGTACAACTCATGGCGCGAAGTACAACGAATTACGCGGATAAACGAATTGATAGAAAAGTACAACGAATTACGCGGATAAACGAATTGGTAGGAAAGTAGTTAGGATGACGGGCCGATAAACGGAGTGATAGAAAAGTACAACGGATTACGAGAAGTGAGTCATAATGTGAGCTCGACTTGATATTCCAGTGAGTTATATCATTAGTAATTGTATAAAATATTTATTTAGATTAAATCAATCAGTTAAAAAAAGTTTGACTGACTCATTTCAGTTTATGGCCCACAATTAGAGGGTTATTGACGTATTAATTTTAAGGGTTTAATATTTTAGTAAAAAATTGGCGTTTCAGAAGAAATGTCGCTGTACTCACACCTCGTCATTGAATGAGTCATTCGCTGTACAACGTCACCACTAATTCGTTTATCCGCGTAATTCGCTGTACTCGGTTTAATTCGCTGTACTCGGTTTAAGTTATTAATTATACTACATAACTACTAATTCGTTTATCCGCGTAATTCGCTGTACTCTGCTTAATTCGCTGTACTCTGTTTGAGTCATTAGATATATCATGACATTACTAATCCGTTTATCGGGCCGTAATCCTAAGTACTCGGTTTACTAATCATCCGTTTATCGGCCCGTAATCCTAAGTACTCGGTTCAAGTAATTCGCTGTACAACGTCACCACTAATTCGTTTATCCGCGTAATTCGCTGTACTCTGTTTAACTGTTTGAGGCTCATAACGAGCGAATTGTGAGTCGCTAAAGCGACTACTACAAACAGAAGTACGTTCCGTCTATCTGAAAAACGATAGCAAACGCCGGAGAAAAATATGCTTGAACTCACCGATTACACCGTGACAGACAAAATTTACCAAGGAAAAGACACCCTCGTCTATCGCGGCTATCGCACCGATGATAACCACCCCGTCATCATCAAAGTCCTCAGTGACTACCCTTCTCAAAAAAAGGTGGCACAATTTCACCATGAGTATGAAATCACTAATGGCTTGAATTTAAAGGGTATCGTTCAACCCTACGATCTGCAAAAGCATCACAACAGTTGGGTTTTAATTTTTGAGGATATGCAAGGCGACTCCGTTGAACACATTCTCGCCACCCATCAAACACTCCCCTCTTTTGAAAAAGGCGCTTTTGGGGAGGATATTTTCACATTTTTACATCTCGCCATCCAACTTGCGGACAGTTTAGGCGAATTGCACGCCCACAACATCATCCATAAGGACATTAAACCTGCCAACCTCATTGTTAGCCTCGAAACGGGGCAGGTTAAAATCACAGATTTAAGTATTTCCACCAAACTCGCCCAAGAAAATCAAACCATTAGCAATCCTAACCGGCTTGAGGGCACACTGCGTTACATGTCCCCAGAACAAACCGGGCGCATGAATCGCGCCCTAGACTATCGCACTGACTTTTACTCCTTGGGTGCGGTGTTTTATGAAATGCTCGTTGGACATCCTCCGTTCCAAAGCGAAGATGCCATGGAATTAGTACATTGTCATCTCGCCAAACGGCCCACTTCGCCAGAGGAAGTCAAAGCGGATATTCCCCCAATGATTTCTCATATCATTATGAAATTATTGGAGAAAACGGCCGAAGCTCGCTATCAAAGTGCTTATGGCTTGAAAGCCGACTTAGAAACTTGCCTCTCTCAATGGCAGACACTCGGAAAAATTAGCGAATTTAAACTTGGACAACACGATATTTCTGACCAATTCCAGATACCACAAAAACTCTATGGCAGAAAGGCCGAAGTTGACACCTGCCTAACCGTCTTTGAACGAGTCAATCAAGGCGCAACCGAAATGATGCTAGTGGCTGGCTACTCTGGCATTGGCAAATCCGCCTTAGTGCAAGAGATTTACAAACCTATCACGGTTAAGCAGGGGTACTTCATTGCCGGCAAATTTGACCAATTTCAGCGAAATGTGCCTTACTCGGCCCTGGTAAGTGCCTTTTCCGATTTGGTACAACAACTGTTAACCCAAAGCGAACAACAACTCTCCAACTGGCGCGCTAAATTGCTTGCCGCGTTGGGCGCAAATGCTCAAGTCGTGATTGATGTCATTCCCGATGTCGAACGGATTATCGGCCCACAACCGCCCGTGCCAGAACTCGGCCCAACCGAGGCGCTGAATCGTTTTAATTTCGTTTTTCAAAAATTCATCCGGCTTTTTTGCCAACCAGAACACCCCTTAGTCATCTTCTTAGATGATTTGCAATGGGTAGACTCTGCCACGCTCAAATTAGTCGAGACGATTATCACCGATTTGGACACACACCATTTGTTCCTGATAGGCGCTTATCGGGACAACGAAGTCAGTCCTACCCATCCGTTGATAATGACGGTTGAAGGCCTCCGCCAGCAAGGAACGCTTATTAATCAAATCACCTTAGGCGCGTTAAACTTTCAGGATTTGGCGCACCTGATGAGCGACACCTTGCA
This sequence comes from Candidatus Parabeggiatoa sp. nov. 2, assembly GCA_002085445.1. Classification (GTDB taxonomy): domain Bacteria; phylum Pseudomonadota; class Gammaproteobacteria; order Beggiatoales; family Beggiatoaceae; genus Parabeggiatoa. Next base: position 26,340 of record NBMI01000180.1, on the reverse strand, counting down.
CCGTGACGAACAAACCGTCAAACCACTCGCCAAATTGGTGATGCGAAAAACGCAAGGCAACCCCTTCTTCGTCAATCAATTCCTCAAAACGCTGTATCAGGAAAATTTGCTCACCTTTCTCCGGCCGACTGGAGAGGATGATAGGGGAGGCTGGCAATGGGACATCAAACAAATTGAAGAAATCGACATCACTGACAATGTTGTTGAATTAATGATTGGCAAATTGAAAAAATTGCCTTCGGCAACGCAACAAGCATTACGTCTTGCCGCTTGCGTCGGCAATCGCTTTGATTTAAACACCCTCTCTATTATCCATGAAAAATCACTTGATGACACCTACCAAAACCTGGTGCCCGCCATTCAAGAAGGCTTGATTCTACCCACATCCAGTCCAGAAGCCATTGGCGAAGAAACGCAAAATGTGCAATTTGTCAGTTTCAATTACAAATTCTTGCATGATCGTGTACAACAAGCCGCTTACGCCCTCATTGATGATGAACAGAAACAAGCCGTTCACCTGAAAATTGGCAGGCTCTTGCTGGAGAATACACCCCTCACCTTCATCCTTTCCGATGAAAGAGAGACAGAACACGCCCTCTCCCATGACGGGAACAAGGAACAGGCCCTCAATCCTCCCTTGTGTTATGAGGAAGAGAGTAGGGCTGAGGCTGAAAACCTCTTTGAAATCGTTGATCATCTGAATATTGGTCGGAAATTGATTCACGATACCAGCGAACAACTGAAATTAGCCCAGTTAAACTTGGAAGCCGGTAAAAAAGCCAAAGATGCAACCGCTTATGCGGCCGCTTCACAATATTTGACAATCAGCACGGACTGTTTAATGGGCGATATTTGGCTAGAACATTACGAATTGGCCTTTGAATTATACAAAGTCCGGGCCGACGTTGAGTATTTAAACGGCAACTTCGATCATTCAGAAAACTTGATTCACCTCATACTAGAACGGGCAAAAACGGCCTTAGAACAGGCCGAAATTTACAACACCCTGATTGTACAAAAAACCATGTTGGCAAAATACGCCGAAGCGATTCAATCTGGGCGAACGGCCTTGCGTTTATTAGGCATTGACGTGCCTGAATCGGACTTGCAAGCGGCCTTTGGGGGAGAAGTTGCCAACGTCAAAGAAAACTTGGGCGGCCGAAAAATTACCGCGTTGACTGAGGCGGCCGAAATGACAATAACGGAAAAGCAAGTCGCGATGAAATTGTTGACAAACTTAGCGCCACCTTGCTACTTCTCAAATCAAGCACTCTTTGCCGTCGTTGTCGGAAAATCGACCAACCTCTCTCTCAAATACGGCAATACCCCCGAATCCGGCCTGAGTTATGCCAACTACGGCCTGTTAGTTCTTCTCGCGCTGGGCGATTATCAATCCAGTTCTGAATTTGCCCAACTGAGTCTCGAAGTGGGCCGGAAACCCAATAATCTGGCCCAAAAATGCAAAGCCTACATGGTTGCAGGCTGTTTTTTAATTCATTGGGTAAAGCCGCTCAAAGCCGCCAATGACATTATCAACGAAGGCTATCAAGCGGGCCTAGAATCGGGAGACTTACAATTTGCAGGTTATAGTCTTTCCTATCACTTACTGGGACTCATCTCTCAAGGCCGTCCTCTGAAACAAACACTGCAAGACATTTCAAATTGCTTGCAGTTTAGCCAAAAAACCCAAAATCAGGTTGCCACTGATGTCGCTTTAGGATGTCAACTCACACTCTGGAATCTGAGTGGCCTTACCGCTGACAAATTGAGTTTCGACTCTCAGGACATACGCGAAGCAGACTACTTAAAAAATTGCCAAGAAAAACAAAGTATTATTGGACTATGCCCCTATCAAATTCTCAAAGCCCAAGTGCTCTACCTGTACGGCGCACCGGCTGAAGCATTGCAGTGGGTATCGGAAGCCGAAAAAGGACTGGTTTTTATTAAAGGCATGATCTCCGTCGCAGAACACAATTTCTACTACTCACTCATTCTCGCGGCACTTTATCCAGAAGCTTCCGAACCTGAAAAAAAACAATATTGGGAGAAAATCTCAACCCTTCAACAACAATTGAAAACATGGGCCGACAACAGCCCCGACAATTTCCTCCACAAGTATCTGCTGGTTGAAGCCGAAATAGCGCGAATCTCTGATAAACACTTTGAGACAATAGAATTATATGATCAAGCCATCGAAGCCGCCATAAAAAGCGAGCTCATCCAAAATGAAGCCTTAGCTAATGAACTTGCCGCCAAGTTTTGGTTAGAGAAAGGCAAAGCCGAATTTGCTCAACTTTACCTCAAAAAGGCCCACTATGGCTACCAACAATGGGGCGCAACACGCAAAGTCGCGGATTTAGAAGCAAAATATCCGCAACTGCTCGCCCAAACTCGCGTGACTGGTATTGACACGACAGCAACGACTACCTATGCTACCGATTCTACCCAGACACTTTCCTCAACGACGGCTTTGGGTGCTGAAAGTACCTTGGACTTAAGCACCGTCATGAAAGCCTCACAAGCCATTTCAGGTGAAATCAACTTAGACAAATTACTCACCAAACTGATGACGATTGTGATTGAAAATGCCGGCGCCCAAAAAGGCTACCTGATTTTGGAGACAAACGATCAACTGCGTATTGAAGCCGCTGGGGCCGTTGATGAAGAAAACGTTGCAGTGCAACAATCACAACCGATTGAAGACAGTGACCAACTTTCAGAAGCCATCATCCGTTACGTCGTCAGAACCCAAGAAAGTCTGGTGTTGCATAATGCCGCCCACGATGGTAATTTTATCCAAGATCCTTATGTCAGTCAACAACAACCCAAGTCCATTTTATGTCTGCCGCTCATCAACCAAGGCAAACTCAGCGGCCTGATCTACCTCGAAAACAACCTAAGTACAGGCACTTTTACCCAGAATAGATTAGAGGTACTCAACCTCTTATCTTCACAAATGGCGATTTCCTTAGACAATGCTAGGCTATACGACAATTTGGAAGACTTAGTAGAACAACGGACACAGGAATTGTCCCGGGCGCTTGATGATCTCAAAGCAACCCAATCGCAACTCATTGACGCCAAAGAAGCGGCCGAAGTCGCCAGCGACGCCAAAAGCGAATTCCTGTCCAACATGAGCCACGAATTACGGACACCGCTCAATGGGATTTTAGGCTACGCCCAAATTCTCAAGCGTAACAAAGGATTAAGTACGCCACAACAGGAAGGCTTAGATATCATCTACCAAAGTGGAGAACACCTATTAACCTTCATCAACGACATTTTAGATCTGTCCAAAATCGAAGCGCGTAAAATGGAACTCTACCCCACCGCCTTCCATTTGCCCAACTTTATGGATGGCATTGCCGGCATCATCCGTATGCGCGCGGCTCAAAAGGACATCTTATTTCATTATCAGGCCCTCAACACCTTACCCGCCGGTGTGCAAGCCGACGAAAAACGATTGCGACAAGTCTTAATCAACCTGTTAGGCAATGCCGTCAAATTCACCGATAAAGGCCGCGTGGCTTTAAGAGTCAGTGTCATTGATAACGCGTTGGAAAACGAGGTTGAGCTCGCACCGCGAATGACGGTGTCTGGCAAAACCTCGGCGGTTTTTGAAACCCATCATTATGAGAATCTCCGCTTTGAAGTAGAAGACACTGGTGTTGGAATGACGCCAGAACAATTAGACAAGATATTCCTGCCCTTTGAACAAGTTGGCGATACTCAACGCCGAGCGGCGGGCACTGGCTTAGGTTTAGCGATTAGCCGCCAATTAGTCCAACTGATGGACAGTGAACTGAAAGTCAACAGCGAATTAGGCCAAGGTAGTACCTTCTGGTTTGACTTAACCTTACCCATCGTGGCGGCCGACAGCTTCCAACAACAACCCAGTCAACAGAAAGAGATTATAGGTTATAAAGGAAAACGGCAAACCGCACTGGTAGTCGATGACAGAACGCAAAACCGTTCAGTGCTAGTCAACCTACTTGAACAGATTGGCTTTGACATCGTGGAAGCTGAAAATGGTCAACAAGAAGTGGCAATAGCGAAGCAAATTAAGCCCGCTCTGATACTGACCGACTTAGTAATGCCGGTGATGACGGGATTTGAGGCCGTGCAACAAATACGACAGATACCCGAATTGCAACAGGTAGTCATCATTGCCGTCTCAGCCAGTGTTTTTGAAATGGATAAAAAGAAGAGCAGGGTAGCCGGATGTGATGCGTTTCTGCCCAAGCCGGTGGAAACTGAAAAACTTTTTGCCCTACTCGAAACTCACTTGGATTTTGAATGGATTTACGAACAAGAACGCATTGCCGAAAATCCGGCCGCCAGTCAAATGGCAACAGCGTCTATGATACCACCGCCGCCTGAACAACTAGAAGTGTTATATGAGCTCGCCATGTTGGGAAGAGTACGAGACCTTCAAGAACAAGCCAACCAACTTGAACATATGGACGATAAGTACATTCCCTTTGCACACAAACTGCGAGATTTGGCGAAGGCCTTTGAAGACGAACAAATTGTGGCCCTAATTGAAGGGTTTCTGAAAAGAGTTGAGTACAACGGATGACGTGGATAAACGGATTAATAGAGGCGTTGTGTTTGGCATAATAATAATAGGTGGTAAGGTTTAAGCCATTTTTGATGTGATTTGAATCAAATCGAATGACTACATGGCCCTCAAATAAATGTGATGGATTGGCTTGCCTACAGTGTCTAGCACCAGGTGGAACCTTCATCGTTATACATAAGTCTTTTGGATACTGGGTGCATTCCTGATAAGTACAACGGATACTCGAAATAAACGGATGAAAAATACTAAGGTGTCTATCCAACGCTGTTTGAGGGCCATGTTGGCGAATTTATGGATACTGGGTGCATTCCTGATAAGTACAACGGATACTCGAAATCAACGGATAAAAAATACCAAGGTGTCTATCCAACGCGGTTTGGGGGCCATGTTGGCGAATTGATTAACTCGATTTGATTGAAGGCCCTATCGGCATTTGTCATTTCGACAGACGGAGAAATCCTGAAAAATGACAAATACTGGATACTGGGTGCATTCCTGATAAGTACAACGGATACTCGAAATCAACGGATAAAAAATACCAAGGTGTCTATCCAACGCGGTTTGGGGGCCATGTTGGCGAAATGAAAAATGAAAGCTCAACCCCAAAGGGGTTGAATGTGAGATGAACGAACCTCTGGAGAAAAATAAATGAACGCCGTCACAGAAAGCCATACTCAAAAAAATATTGAGTTTCAAGATTACGTCATTCTAATTATTGATGACAACCCCACCAACTTGGGAGTATTAGTCGATTATTTGGCCGATTCCGGCTTTAAGATTATGATCGCCCGAAATGGAGAAATGGGGCTAAAAAGGGCCCAAGCTCGGCCCGACATGATCTTATTAGATGTCATCATGCCGGGCATAGATGGCTTTGAAACGTGCTATCGCTTAAAAGCAGATGAAACCACCAAAGATATTCCTGTCATTTTTATGACGGCCCTGGAAAGTACCGAAGACAAGCTAAAAGGGTTTAAAGTAGGCGGCGTGGATTACGTGACTAAGCCGATACAACACGAAGAAGTGTTAGCACGTCTCACCACACATCTACGCATTCAAGAATTGACTCGAAAACTGCAAAAAACCAACCAAGCACTAAAAAAAGCCAACCAACAAATTACGGCCCTTAATGAGCGTCTCAAAGAAGAGAATCTCCGCATGAGCGCGGAACTAGACATAACGCGCCGTCTACAACAGATGGTGTTGCCCAAAGAACAAGAACTCAAGCAAATTACTGAGCTGGATATTGCGAGTTTTATGGAACCTGCATATGAAGTCGGTGGCGATTATTACGATGTTCTTCAACATAATGGTAGCATCAAAATTGGCATCGGAGACGTAACAGGACATGGACTGGAAAGCGGCGTGTTAATGCTGATGGTACAAACGGCCGTGCGAACTCTGCTCAACAACAATGTGACAGATCCTGAGAAATTTTTGAAGGTTATCAACCGCACCGTTTATGACAATATGCAGCGCCTGTGTTCAGATAAAAACTTAACCCTATCTTTACTTGATTATCGGGCCGGTCGTTTGCGCTTGACGGGACAACATGAAGAGGTTTTAGTCGTACGCAAGGGAGGCAAAGTAGAACGGATTGATACCTTTAACTTGGGTTTCATGATTGGGGTAGAACCTGATATTACTCAGTTTGTCTCACAAATGGAAATCACGTTACAACCGGGGGATGGCATTGTCCTCTACACCGATGGCATTACAGAAGCCCGAAACCCCAATATGGAACTTTACGAACTGGATCGGCTGTGCGAAGTTATCAGTCGCCACTGGCATCTCAGTGCCGCCGCTATCCAGCAAGCCGTTATTGCCGATGTGCGGCAATATATTGACACACAAAAAGTGTACGATGACATTACCTTATTGGTATTAAAGCAAAAATAATTCAGGAGTCCAAACTTTAGTTTGGCAGGAGTCCAAACTTTAGTTTGGCAGGAGTCCAAACTTTAGTTTGGGAAATAAACGAATCAATTTTTAAAAGTCCAGATAAGTTTTGTCATTCCTGATGAGTACTTTGATTGGGAAATAAATCGTCATGGCTAAATTATTTTGCCACCCCCCAAATATGAAAATCCGTTTATTTAGCTCCGCTGACCTACGGTTCGCGTATCCGTTGTACTATATATGGGTATTTTCACAGTAAACGACTCAATTTTTAAAAGTTCAGGATAAACGAATTGAGTACAACGAAACTTCGTTCTGGAACGCCTATATTGCTACTAAACGAATTGAGTACAACGAATTACGCGGATAAACGAATTGAGTACAACGAATTACGCGGATAAACGAATTGAGTACAACGACACAAGCGCGGATAAACGAATTGAGTACAACGACACAAGCGCGGATAAACGAATAACGAATTGAGTACAACGAATTGCGCGGATAAACGAATTGAGTACAATGACACAAGCGCGGATAAACGAATAACGAATTGAGTACAACGAATTACGCGGATAAACGAATTGAGTACAACGACACAAGCGCGGATAAACGAATAACGAATTGAGTACAACGAATTGCGCGGATAAACGAATTGAGTACAACGACACAAGCGCGGATAAACGAATAACGAATTGAGTACAACGACACAAGCGCGGATAAACGAATAACGAATTGAGTACAACGAATTACGCGGATAAACGAATTGAGTACAACGAAACTTCGTTCTGGAACGCCAAACGCCGTGGCGGAACGCCTATATTGCTACTAAACGAATTTGGTACAACACTTAGGCGCTAACTAAAGTGCTTGTTATAAACTTGGGCGCTAAAGCGCCTACTACAAGCTATAACTTTCGTACCCGGAAAATGGGAATGCGCCCCACCCGTATCTTAAAGGGTTCCAGAAGAGTGTGGCCTTGATCTGATGTGAACTAAAAATGTTAAACAACTTTAAAATCAACAGGTTGTGTGACTGGAGTTCAAAGCTTTAGCTGGTGAAACCTCTCATCGTTATACACAAGTTTATTGGATACCTGGTGCATTCCTGATAAGTACAACGGATACTCGAAATAAACGGATATCTTTAATGGATCCCCAACATGGGGCCTACTATTCAAAATCATTAAAAATCAATTATTTAAAAACTTATGTATAAGGATGAGGGTGCAACCTGGGGGATGGCCGGAGAAGGGCCCCAACCTGGGGTGATGAAAATAATTAATGATTAATGATTAATGATTAATGATTAATGATTAATGAAACGCAGTAACGAGCGGAGCGAGATAATTAAAGAATAGTTAACTTGTTGTTTTTAAAATAATAAAAATGAAGCGGAATAAAAATTGGATCACGTTTTAGAACCAAAGGAACCTCCTTTTCATCACCCCAACCCCGTAGGGGAAATTAAGAATTAATCATTAATTGTTAATCATTAATTATTATTTTCCCCGTTGGGGTTGAATGTGAAACGCCGTCACTCGCTACACGAGATAAGAGCAAGAGGTGAAACGCAGTAACTCGCTACACGAGATAAACCTGGGAGGAAGGGGCCAAAATCAACCAACGCCCCCATAACTCCTTTGGGATTGAATTTGTGATAACATTCAAACAATGAGACGAGTTCTAGTTATTTAACCAGCAGCAATGGCCCACTAGACGCGTCCCATAATTTGAGCGTTTTATCAGATGAACCCGACAGCGCGTAGCGGCCGTCTGGGGAAAAAGCCACTGACTTAACAGAACTGGTATGCCCTTTCCAAGTTCTGACGGCTTGTCCGCTTGACACGTCCCATAAAATGAGCGTTTTATCATCTGAACCCGATAGCGCGTAGCGGCCGTCTGGGGAAAAGGCCACTGACTGAACATAGCTAGTATGCCCTTTCCAAGTTCTGACGGCTTGTCCGCTTGACACGTCCCATAGTTTGAGCGTTTTATCAGATGAACCCGACAGCGCGTAGCGGCCGTCTGGGGAAAAGGCCACTGAGTAAACTGCTTTGCTATACCCTTGGAAAGTTCTGACGGGCTGTAGAGCGTGGATGGCATTGCGATTGTGCTTGATTTCCTGTTGCAGTGCCGAAATGGTCTCTGTTTGTTTGAGGAGTTGTTCGCCCAATTCCGTTAGCTGTGATTTTTGAATGGCTTCCATTTCCTTGCGATTGCGCTTGATTTCTTGTTGCAGTGCTGAAATGGCCGCCGTCAGCTTGAGGACTTGTTCGGCCGACATGCCCAATCCCGTTAGCAGTGTTTTGATTTGCGCGTCGGTTTTTTTGGCCGATTGATAATGATAGTCCGCTAATTCTGCCGTCGCTTCGAGTCTTTTCAGGTAAGCTGCCTCGGTTTTGGCATGTTCGGCCTCCCGTTGTTTTAGCCGCGCCGCGTGTTTGTCCGTTATGTCTTGCGTGGCCGTTTTGAGTGCTGCCTCATATTTGCTAATGAGTTGCTCAATATGGGCCGCTCGTTTGGCCGCGTCTTTACTTAACGCGTTGAGTTTGGCGTGTGCTATCCTTAAATCCTCAAGCTGTTGTTGGTAGATGTCGAGTTAAGGGCTTTGCACGTGGGATTGCCCCTACAAACCGTTATGTAATGTAGGGGCAATCCTTTATGGTTGCCCTCACCCAAAAGCGGTACGATATGGCATTGAATCAGTCGCATGGGGTTCTCCGATTGAAAGGGTTAGTGAATGCTACTGTTAAATATCATACAAAAAATTGGCGGATAGTACAACTCACAACAGCAAACTACAAGGATTAGCTCCACAACAGCAAACTACAAGGATTCGTTATAATAAAGGATAATAACTACAGGCCGATTCGTTATAATAAAGGATAATAACTACAGGCCGATTAGCTCCGCTGAACTTCGTTTCGTTTTAATAACCGATATGGAGTCCAAAGCTTTAGCTTTGGCACAACAACAGCAAACTACAAGGATTCGTTATAATAAAGGATAATAACTACAGGCCGATTCGTTATAATAAAGGATAATAACTACAGGCCGATTCGTTATAAGAACGGATAAAGTTGTTGGAGTCCAAAGCTTTAGCTTTGCCACAACAACAGCAAACTACAAGGATTCGTTATAATAACGGATAATAACTACAAGGATTTTTTATAATAAAGGATAATAACTACAGGCCGATTCGTTATAATAAAGGATAATAACTACAGGCCGATTCGTTATAAGAACGGATAAAGTTGTTGGAGCCCAACGCTTGCCGCTTTGGCACAACCGCAAACTACAAGGATTAGTTATAAGAAAGGATATGGAGTCCAAAGCTTTAGCTTTGGCACAACAGCAAACTACAATAATTCATTATGAGCCGAGCTAGATATTGCCAGTTTTATGGAAACCGCTTATGAAGTCGGTGGCGATTATTACGATATATACTCAAGAAGGGAACAAATTGGATTTTTTGAGGAAATACCGAAAAGCCCCAACAGGGCGAGATTAATATGATCCCTCCGATTGTCGGGAGGGGCAACGCCCCAGGAAAAAGCCCCAACGGGGCGACATTAATAAAGCCTGGGGCAACGCCCCAGGAAAAAGCCTTGTGAATTTTTCGGCAATGTCTCTACTACAATGGAGACGCGAACCTTCGGGTAGCAAAGCTTATTCAAACGGATAGCGATAAACGCCAAAATCTTTACCGTGTTGAGCCTTAGCCTGGCCCACTTCCGATAAGGAATTTGGGGTAAGGGGGCAGGTAAAGTAGGCACCTTTGGGAAAGCTACCGAACCGCACGGTTAGAAATTCACGTTGTTATGATTTTTTAGGTTGGCTGGAACCCAAACCTTTAGGTTTGGCTGGAATCCAAAGCTAAAGCTTTGGACTCCATGCAATTTATACTAGATGAGTTGCTGATGAATCCGCCCTAAAAGAAGGCCTCCAAGGGTATTACCTGCCCATTGACAATCAACTGACCCTTTTTAAACTCAGCGGCAGATTTGTAACTATTGTCCGTCTCAACCAGCAATTTCATCGCGACAAACATTTTGATTTGTCCCCTGATATCTCTGGCTTCACTTGGCGATTCTTTTTCCAGCATCGCCAATGCTTGTTCTAACAACGTTTTGTCGATGCTGATTGAGGCCCGTGCATGCAAGGCCGGGATTAAAGCGAATGGGTTTTCCAGCGAGGTCACTTTTGCCCCGTCAATACTCACGCTCAGGCTACCTTGCGCATTCCCTTTTGACGTTTCCAGCGTATCAGTCAGCACGATTTCGGGAGATTTTGCCAACAATTGAGGCACTACTTCGATGAATTTCTCATTCATCTTCTCCTCTAACCTTGGATGATATTTTTGCTTAGACAACTTATGGGCCGTGGTTTGCAACGCCAACAAGGCCTCAGCGTCTAAGCGGCGAAGGGCGATTTGGCCGACATAGCTCGCAAACTCGTCATTGCCCGATGTCAAGGCCTTTGGTGGGCGCAATTTGCCGATTTTCGCATGCACGGTGAGGTTGATAACATCGCCTTGCTCATCGAAGTCATTTTTCACCACCAGATTTTCTAGGCGGAATTTTGAGTCCTTGTCACGGAAATAAACATGCTTCACTTGGGCATCCACTTCAACCAGTTTAAGGCCGTTGCTGGTTTTTGCGACATCTACGTTGAACGCCAAGTCTTGCAAATTAAGTTCGCCGTCATCATGCCGCTTGTGAATAGAGAATTTGAAAGTCGGCACTTTCAAACTCATTTGGGTGGGCATCAAATCGGCATCGAATGTGCCACTGAAGGTGGTTTCTCCCAAAGAAGCGGCACCTTTCCCGCTTGTTTCGGTCGCGGTGACTCCCAATAAACTTAACTGGGCAGTCAGAGACTCAAATTTGTCGCTGAAAGTGAAGTGAGCCTTTAAGCCCTTGCTATCAACAAGGGTATTATCACGCCTTACTTCAGTGATTTCGCGCTGATAGGGAAACCACGCCAAATCGCTTTTGCCAATGCCATCGTTGTCTATGTCAGTCTCCATAAACAGCACCGGCAATTTGCCGAAATCTTTAGCCGCCCGCCTTGGCAACACCAACTCAATAACAGTGCTGGCTTGCACCGGTTTTCTCAGCATTGCCAACTGAGACCATTTCTGTTTGAGGAGCTCAAAAAAGAACAGCGGATTGGTGTCGATTTTATCGGGCGAGATCACTACCGTCTCTTTGGGAAGAGTCACGCCGTAGCCATTTCGATCAAGATAATGTTGAAAGATGACACGGAGACTGTTATCCTCAGACGTTCTCTTTACCTTGATGAACTGTGCCTCGTCAGGCCGACTATTTGCCGAAAAGACGGGAGACACCGTAGTCATCGCCTCAGCCTGGTGTGATGACGCGGTGGTAGCCGCTGACAAAGACAGGGCTAGGCTCATTGAACTGACGAGTAAACTCGTCGCGGTGCGTTTTCGTACTCTATTCATAATCAAAAGTTTCCTTTATAACAATCCAAACTAACCCAATTAGGGAGTTCAAAAAAAATGATTATATACCGGCGTTTTTAAAAAAAATTAAATACATGCCTAGCAACGTGGTTTGGGGCCGGCAACCAAAAACCAAACCCACCTGACATGGTGGGTGAAAAATGCGGATAATTATGCACTCATTGATTGGCGAATGCAATACCTTTCGTTAAAAGCGCGAGATTATCTTGAGTAATTTCCTATCTATCGTAAAATAGTCATAACTGTTTTACGATGGATAATAAAATGGATAGGTATTATCACGCTATTTTAGCTAATGAATTAGTCGAGCATCGACAAATGGCTTTTGTATCGGGTGCGAGACAAGTGGGTAAAACCACTTTGGCTAAACAGATTAGCCAATATTTCCAGCCCACTGTCTATTTAAATTGGGATGCTATTGAACATCGCCAGATTATCTTAGGTGAAACCGCCACGTTGGTTGATATGTTGGGCTTAAACCAATTATCGGCGCACTCGCCATTACTGATTCTGGATGAGATTCACAAATATTCCCAGTGGAAATTATTTTTAAAAGGCTTATTTGACAGATTTGAAGGACAACTGGCTATTTTAATCACCGGTAGCGCACGGTTGGATGTTTTTAAAAAAGGCGGTGATAGTTTAATGGGGCGATATTTCAATTATCGGCTTCATCCTTTCACTGTTGCTGAGTTGATTAATGCTGATTGGACTACAGATAAACTGATTCAAGCGCCGCAAGCTCTAGCGTCTGAGCTATATACCTATTTATATCAATTCGGTGGTTTTCCAGAACCTTTTTTGAAGGCTAAACCTCGTTTTTACCATCGTTGGCGACGATTACGACAACAGCAATTGGTTCGAGAAGAAATTCGTGATGTGGCTAGAGTGCAGGAGATTGCCCAATTAGAAATGTTGGTCGTATTATTGGAAAAACAAGCGGGGCAAGTCACAAAATACAGCACGCTGGCTAAACAACTGCGCGTGTCAGTCGATACGGTGCGTCGTTGGTTAGATGTGTTAGAAGGGTTTTATTATTGTTATCGCATTCGTCCTTGGTATCAAAATATCACCACCGCCTTACGAAAGGAGCCTAAAACCTATTTATGGGATTGGTCAAGCATTTCTGATAACGGTGCAAAAGCCGAAAATTTTGTGGCATCGCACCTCCTCAAAGCGGCTCATGCGTGGACTGACATTGGATTAGGTGAATTTTATTTATATTATTTGCGAACCAAAGATCAAAAAGAAGTCGATTTTTTAGTGACTAAAGATCACAAACCTTGGCTATTGGTAGAAGTTAAAAGTTCTATGCAAGCAGCATTGAATCCCCATTTAGCCTTGTTTCAAGCAAAAACGGGGGCAAAATACGCCTTTCAAGTAACGATGGAAGCTGACTTTGTGAAAGCCGACTGTTTTCAACATACGACTCCCATTAAAGTACCGGCGCGAACATTTTTATCTCAATTGGTATAATATACACGAACCGTTTGGAGTCCAAAGCTTTAGCTTTGGACACGGATAGCCCTGTAGGTGGGCAACGTGTTTTTGTTGCCCACCAATATGTGGATCATTATTAGTAAGTACATGAGGGATGGGTTTCGCGCTGTGAGAACCATCCCTTATGATTTATTTAAAGTCTTGGCAACCGTCTCAATTTCACATAGTCCAACAACCCATTTTAATCAAGTTCCCTCCGTTCAAAGGGATCGTCGGGACTCGAAATGACATCTTTGTTCATATTTTTCATTCGCATTTAAAGTCTTGGCAACCGTCTCAATTTCACATAGTCCAACAACCCATCTAAATCCTCTCTGGTAGACCACAAAACCCCTTGTTTTTCCATCAACGTTTCGGCTTCCCCGGTAAAACCCTCATGCCCAAAAAACCAGACTCGTACAATGTCAGCTTCCCTATCTTTTCGGACTATTTCCGCTTTGTCAAGCAATTGGTTAACGTCTTTGACACCGACTTTTCGCCCCGTAATCCACCGACTTTCCGCCACCCATTGTTCAGCACCAGCACCCCCATGAACATCCATTTCGCAACCCAAACCCGGCCCTAAGCGTTCTCGGAGCCGAACATAAGTAAAATAGGGCACGGAAATATTTTGTTCCTGATGAAAATATTCCCCAGGTAAGTTTTGCCGTTGGGCATTGAGCAGAATTTGAGCCATGTAAACTTCGGCCAAATAGCCCTTCAGTTCACTGACTTGTTGTTTAAGGTGGCGGTATTGCTTCCGTAACTTGTCCCGAACGATCTCCCCATCTTGCTTTTCAACTTCAATTTTGCCCCAGACTTTCAAAAAATCTAACAAAATGGGATCATTAATCTTCGCAAACCAGCCACCAAATTCTTTGTAGTCAATGAGATCACCTCGGGAGAGTTTAATTAACACCTCTTTGATTGTCTCAATGGAGACTTGTTGAGCGTCTCGTTCCAAAAGTTGTTGCTGAATGCGTTTAATATCTATCTCTTCTCCTTCTTCCAAAGCCGACAGATAGAGTATCCATTTGGTGATACCATAATCATTTATCCGCTCAATCCAGCGGTTGACTTGATCGGACAACTCGTTCCAAATAAAGCCTGAGCTTAAATCAACCGCTAACATCGCATTAAGTGTCTGTTCATCTTTCAAGGCTTGTTTTTGTTTCGCCGCTTGCCTGATAACCGCAGTGATATAAAAAGGATTTCCGCCACAGCGTTCGGCTACAACGGGCGCAATTTCTTCGCTCAAGGTGGTTTGATAATACTTAGCCGCCTTGCGTGTCAGTTCGGTACCAAAGTAGCCGGTAAGCGGTTGAATTGGCTCACTGTCAAAACGCCCAAATAACGAACCTCGCCCCAAAATTTCCCGTGCCAGAATACTCATCGCCGAGCCGGTGACAAAATGGGGACAGGTAGGCGATTCTACCGCTTCCTGCATATAGCCCACGACATCAAACTGATATTGTGGCATGCGTGTATTTTGAAACTCGTCTAAAAACACGACAATGCTGCTGTCATCATAATCTGAAACACGGCGAGGATGGCAAAGAGCCACTTCTTCAGGTATGGTGACGGTTTTTTTCAGAAAACTCCCTAACAGGTGAAGTGAACCTTCAACACCTTCCGTCATAGCCACTTTTTGACGGACAAGGGTTACTAATTCCTCACGATCTAAAGTTTCTTCCAATAAGAGGCGTGGTTCACGTAAACGAAATGCGGCGTACCAACGTATGAAATTTTCCACGTATTTGATTGAAAAATCCCAACGACCCGTGACCTGATCCTGAAAACTATAATAAATAGGTACCACCGCCTCCGGATCACGATGATCTTGTTCAAAAAACAGTCGATTAACGACTCGCTTAAAGATTTCCGTTTTACCCATTCGCCGTTGTCCAAGCAAAACAGTGGACATTGTTCGACGAGTCCGCGCGTTAAGAGCGGCTTGATAGAAATAGTCTAAAAAGTATTGACGATCCGTATAAACTTCTTCGGGAACTAAAGTTTTAATCGCCCATTTTGGAGTGTGTGAATGTGTCATGTTATTCGTATAATAATAATGTGTACCATGTAGGGATAACGATTATCCGGCGTTGTTGTGGATATTTCCGGTTCTACCTCTGGTAATGAGATATTTGACTGACTTATTTTTTTAATATGGGTAATGATGAGGTACTTTCAACCAGCTATTTTCATAACCGTTTTAAATTCAATCGCTTGCATATTAGTCTCCGGTGAGTACAACGGATTAGGGGAGTAAACGGATTGACTCAAGCCTCTAGTACAACGGATTTTGGATTGAACGGATTAACCCACTATTTTTATTAACAGGATTACACGGATTTAAAGATTAACAGGATTAAAACAGGAGGTTTGGCAGTGCCAGAGTCGTTTGGCAATGCCAAGTTAAAACTCTGTTATCCGTCAATAGAACTTTGACAAAGTACTCGTACAATCACATCTTAACAATAATCCGTTGTACTCATTCAGACAACTTTTGCCGGATAGCGTTGATAATCTGGGCTTATAATCCGTTTAACCGCAAGACGACAGATAGCCGTTTTTAGAAACCCATTAGAATACGCAATTTGTCTTCCACAATAACTAATGTAGCAGCATCAACACTACCCAAACATGTCTTTTTGATCTTCTTCAGTGACGGGAGATTGAAAATCCAATCTGTCAGAATGTTGATCGTTAAAAGTTTGGACTCCTGAACAAAATGGTGGGTGCAGCGAAGCTCTACCCCACTGCCATTAAGTTAAGCAATAAAACACCTACAAAAAGTATAACAATGAAGCGCGACAGAGGGCCATAACCTCATTTGAAAGCACTTTATGGCCCTCAAATAGTCCAAAAACCCTCAAAAAGATAGGTCAATAACAAAGCCCACGTATCACTACTACTCTGCCAAACTAAAAACTTTAGCGTCGTTTGGACTCCTGTGATTTTTCGGAGCGGCTATGGATTGGCACTCGGTAAAATAAATAAGCATCGGTTATTTTGAAAACGCTTAAGTTATAATTCAAACATGATAATCTATTATGAAAATTATATCATTCTGCAAATTATGATTCAGACAACAAATAATCCTGTCTATCCTTTAATCCGTGTAATCCTGTTCAAACCTCCCCAGCAGCACGCTAACAGAATAAAGTTATTCCAATGCCTCTAACACTTGTTTGACAATTTTTGGGTGTAAGGTTTTTCCGGCATGAAAGGGGATAACAACGCGCCGATTACTTTTTACATAGATGCCCTTGCTACGAATGTGAACGAAACCTGCTTGTAAAAGCATAGAAGCGGCTTGTTGCGCGGTGAGTTGTGGTAGATTAGGCAAAGGAGACTTCCATTGCTGTCGTATAAATTTCTCGGCTTAAATACGGTTCCACTTCTTCTGGCGAGAGTGTTTCGATATAAAGTTCTACCGCTTCTTTGATATTGGCGTTGATTTCTTCAAACGTATCGCCTTGACTTTGGCAACCGGGCAGTTCCGGGCAATAGGCATAATAGCCATTTTCATCTTTTTCAATGACAATACTGACTTTTCGGTTCATGGTTTTTCCTTTAGTACAACGGATACGCGTTCCGAAACGGATTAACCCATTGTTTTGAACAGGATTACACGAATTTTAATATTAACAGGATATTCATCTTATCTTTAATCCTGTCCATCCCCTAATCGTCTGAATCAGAATTTACAGAATTTTAGAATTATCAGAATAATAATTTTAAAATAAATTGAAAACTCTTAAGTTCTAATTCTTCTCCATAACCCAACGGCTCACACAACATCGCCTCATCTCGCTCGCCGTCTAAGATGCAACGAATAGCAGCCACTCTATTTTTCCCACCTTCTCCATATCTCTCTAGGGCAATATCTACGGCTTCCCTATTTTCTACACCATCCACAGCGACAATCGTCATTGCAATCAACTTTCCATGTTTCTGCAATTGATACCGCGCCCCCTGAAACCCCTGATACGCTTCCCGCGACTGACGACGATATTCAGAGGCTTTAGTGCCGTTTTTTTTTTCGGAAATTTCTGCCAAAATGTTATAGGTTTTCCAAATCTCAGCCGCTGCGGGGTCTAATTTTTCATCTTCTTCCGCCAATTGCCGCGCTTCTGGTAGGCGGTTGGGGTAATGGGTTTGTAGCAAGTCGGCGAGGTTGTTGAGTACCTTGGAAACACTGCCTTTCTCTTTCAAAGTTTTAAAACCATCTAATGCCTTACGATACCAAGCCTCTGCCTCTTCAGGTTTGCCAGCACCTTCAGTGACAATGGCTAATTGATTCCAAGTCTGTGTTGCACCAACTAGATTACCTTGAGATTCATCAAGCCGTGCTGCTTCTCGGTAGGCTTGTTCTGCTGCTTCCCACTGCTTGGCTTCTTGATACACCCAGCCCAGTTGATAATGAATCACTGCTTCTGATTCTGGTTCATTCAAGCGGTGAAAAATCGCCTGTGCCTTAGTATAACGTTGGGCGGCTTCTTGGAGGTTGTCTTGCTCCAAGGCTAGGGTGCCTAGTTGTCCTTCAACCGCTGCTATCTGACGATTATCATTTTGTTCTTTTGCAATAGTCAATGCAGACTCATAAGCTTTCCTTGCGCCGTCATAATCATCCATAGCCATCAGCACATCCGCTAAATCCGTCTGCAAAATACCCCTCCCCCGCTTCACATCTTGAGACGGTTCCAACTGCTCTGCCACGGCCAAACCTTGACGATAACATTCTGCGGCTTGTGCCGCTTGTCCTTGAAAGTCAAAGCATAGTCCTAAACGATGCAAAGTATTAGCACGGTTATAACTCGGTTCATCCCCCAAACCTTTTAGCACTTCACTAAACACTTGCGCTGCTTTCTGATATTGCCCAGCACTGTATAATTGTTCACCTTTATTGATATGGGCAAGATAATCATCCAAGTGTTCAATCCGTTGGCTCAGGGCTTTGCTATCACGGTTGAGTCCAAATAAATTAAGAAACCAGTTTACATTCCTAACAAACTCCACCGCATACGCTTCCTCCGCATCCAATGCCCCGTGAACCGCAAACAGTAAATTAGGTAATTCGCGCTGGACAACAGCACGGGTTTCGTGGGGATTTTTGTTATCTTCAAAAAACAAAAAGCTAGACTGTTCATAATAACACTGTCTATGACTGGCTTGCAGTTGTGCCTGTTCTTCAGAACCGATGCGTGTCCAGAGTGCCGGGGCTAAGGTGGGATGAAATTTGAAGTAAATTTTACCACCAGCAAGATGTTCCGCTTGAATCAATCCAGTCGTTTCTAAAGCCGGATATAATTTTTGCCACTGCTCCTCAGTGAATCCAGTAATATCGAAAAACAAATTGGTTAGCATAGTGCCACCCTGAAACACACCCAACTTCGGCAACCAACGCCGCACCTCCTCATCCAATCTATCCAACGATAAATTTAATGAAGCCAATAACGGATTATCTGGCGTTTCTTCAAGCAACACCTCTAAACGTTCTCCCAATTTATCCAGCGTAAGTTCTTTTAAGCGACTCGCCAATAAGCCAATTGACAAAGGATGAAAATCCACCTTTTGAAACAATCTTAACAATTCATCGCGTTTAGGTGGTTGAACTTGTGGCATTGGCGGTAATTTCATTAAATGCTCGAAATACTTTAGAGCATCTTCGTTTGACAAACCTTGCAATGGCAAAGATTGATGTATCTTGTTTTTATTTTGAATTGGATAATCAGGATTGTGAAAATCCGGGGTGCGCGTCGTCAACAATACTCGACATTGACCGATTTCAGACCATTTTTTTGCTATCGTCAATAATTCACTTAACGATTCTGTGGTGATGGCCTCCAAATTATCTAAAATTAGCAAAGTCGGTTGCTGCGCTAACGCCGCTGTCGCTGCCTTAGCATCCACTAAACTTTTATCCAACACCGTCGCCAACGTACTAATCGCCAAGCCGACAGCATCCACTCCCTGAAATGCGGCATAATCCACAAAGCACACTTTCTCAAATAAGCCCGTGCGGTACAACCATTGCCCCGCTTCGATAGCCAAATAAGTTTTCCCTTGTCCTCCAAAGCCAGAAATGGTAAAGCGGCGCGTCTTGTCTTGGACGAAAGCGCATTCAATTTGCCATAATTCTTGAGTGCGCCCCCAAAAGCCGGCCGCTTGTAAGGCGCGTAAATTACCCCAATGACTCTCAGCCGGTTTTTCTAGATTTTCTACTTCAATCTGGGTTGTCAACAACGGGGTATCTTCACCGGCTTGATACAATGCCGGTAAAAACCAATCCTGTAATTTCAGGATAACGTGTTCTTGCCCGCGTTGCAGTTCAATCCGATCGGGGTTTTGGTATAAATGACTCCGCGCATTATCCAGTGCCTCGCCGATACCCTTGCCGCACGTCAGATGTTGATAAAACGCCGCAAAGAGCGCACGAGTCGCGTTGACATGCACGGAATGAGTCATCGCGATGACGCTCGGCACACCCGCATGAGTCAGTTGCACCGCCACCGTACCCATTGGCTCTTCACTATCTCCTATCGCTGCCGATTGACAGGCGGATAGAATGACTAACGGAATATTGGCAGCGCCCAAAATGAAACCCAGCCCTTCCGCAGAAACTTTCTGTACATTCCAATTACTGTCGTTTGGAAAAAGCAAGTAGCCCATTGATTCCTCTGAATTAAAAGCACCATGCCCGTCAAAATGGAGAATGTCGATAGGCGGTTTCGTCTTATCTTCTAAGCGAGCCATCAAATTCTCTAAAGTAGCGGGGCGCAAAAATTCCACCTCAATAATCCGCCCCGTTTGATCCAACGCATCCAAAACCGCTATTGGATCAGTACGTGGATCAATAAACCCAGCACCGCGTGGACGACTGACTACAAAGAGTAAATGTAAATGCGCTTTTTCTGTAAATGCTAACGGTTTTTTGGCATCAGCCAAGTTGGCTAAACGGCGACGTATCGAAATACGGGGCTTTTCATGGAATAAATAAGGCCCCTGTGGCACTCGCAATAATTCCCACGGCAACGATAAAATCGCCGGGTGGCTGGCACTTATCGTCAATAATCGGCCCACATTGGCTTGGCGATGGAATTGCTGAAAGAGTTCAGCGGCCTTATCGTTGTAACAGACTGCTTTTAATAAGCTTTCTCCCAATACGGGCAATCGTGCCGCGATTTTGGCAGCCCGTTTATCATCAACATCGGTGGTATACAGATAAGCGTACACCTCTAAGTACCAGCGGATGTCTTTTTGATCTTCCTCGGTGACGGGAGATTGAAAATCCAGCCTGTCAGAGTGTTGATCGTTAAAATGGATAATGACTTTATTTTCAGTGGGGAATTCTAGGTTGAGTTCTTGGGGCATGATGGAGCCTTTGTATAAAATTAGTACAATGGATTAGTACAACGGATTAGTACAACGGATTAGTACAACGGATACGCGAAATAAACGGATAAGACTTTCCTAGATTTACTTATCAGCGAACGGTTTCAATCCAATTTTTGGGCAATTTTCATCAATTTAGCCATTGGTAAAATATTCATAACTCATTGATATTAAGAGTGAATACAAAAATTTAAGTTTGTCAATGCGTAAGTTCTATCCAATATGAATAATAATTAGTACAACGGATACGCTTTCATAAACGGATAAGGCTTTTCTATATTTATTATCTGTCATACTAACTTGGCACGGCTCCGATAAGGCTTTCCTAGATGTCATACTAACTTGGCACGGCTCCTTTTTATCCGTTTATTTCGAGTATCCGTTGTACTAAGTACTAACGGAATGCGTCCGGTTCAGCCTATTCACTGCAATACTTATCAGCAAACGGTATCAATCCAATATGAATAATATAGACAGTGAGGGCAACCGCTAAAACTTGCAACCCAATCCCAGAAAAACCCATCACTGCCAATAACACTGCAAATCTCTCTAAAAGCACCACTTTATCAACTTTGCCAAACCATTTAGATTTCTTTCGCAAATCACTATCGGCATCGCAGATAATTTCTTTGGCTTTGTCTGCAAACGTTTGCAAAAAAGTATCGGCGTTTTCATGCGCGTTGTCCTCAATGGCTTGGCGTTGCTTAGGTGGCAAATCATCATCCTTACGCACACCGAACTGTTGAGTGTCACCCTTCCTCATGCCGGGTGCATAACCTTCACTTAATTCACGCAGTTGCTCATCAACTTGAGCCGAGAGAGTGGCGAGTTCTTCAGTCGTGAAAATGTCACTCATTAATAGGTTCCCTTTTATCGTGGATTGTGATTATGGTAATAACTATGATGAATTTAAGCAATCACAAAAATAATACGAACAGTTTATTTCCAAAGCTAAAGCTTTGGACTCCAGAGTAAAAAGTGTGCATTGCGCGAGATTTATTGATTAAGGGCCATATTTTAATTTGAAAGCATTCAAAGTATTTTATGGCCCCCAAACAAGAGGGACTAATAACCCTACAAATAAAATGGGTAAAGGTGTCACTCGCCTTTGCCGTTTTGGCAGTCGGGACGTTAAGCGTCCAAGAATGTGGAAACCTGAGTAAAAAGTGTGCATTGCGCGAGATTTATTAATTAAGGGCCATATTTTAATTTGAAAGCATTCAAAGTATTTTATGGCCCCCAAACAAGAGGGTACCAATAACCAGACGCTAAATTGTTAACCTCTATTAGCCCCTTCGGTAAGTATTATTAAAGCCAGGGGCAACGCCCCTGGAAAACCCACCAAACTAAAGTTTGGACTCCGGTATAGTGGGAAAGGGGGCCGTTGCCAACTGTGCAAAAAACGCTTGTGTTAAGTTGATTTGCTCAAGACGACTTCCTACCC
Organism: Candidatus Parabeggiatoa sp. nov. 2; assembly: GCA_002085445.1. GTDB lineage: Bacteria > Pseudomonadota > Gammaproteobacteria > Beggiatoales > Beggiatoaceae > Parabeggiatoa. The sequence continues at coordinate 4,051 of NBMI01000180.1, read as the reverse complement.
GGTTAACCGTATTACGAAACACCGCCCCGTGCGGTTGCCCTTTGCTATACCAAGATAAATGCTTACGTGCCATTCGCACCCCGGTATATTCACCATAAAATTGATAGAGATTATTGATATGTGCCAGCAAAGTGTCGCGGATGAATGTGATAGATGGCGATGGCAATTTTTCACCCGTTTTTAAATAGTGATCGATTTCACGAAATATCCAAGGCCGTCCAAGGGCCGCACGGCCTATCATTACCGCATCTGCACCGGTATAATCCAACACATACTTAGCTTTTTCCGGGCTGCGAATATCACCATTAGCAATCACCGGAATTTTAATTGTGGCTTTAATTTGGGCAATCGTATCGTACTCAGCTTCGCCGCTAAATCCACAAGCACGAGTGCGCCCATGCACTGCCAACGCTTGTATGCCGGATTGTTCCGCGATTTGGGCAATACGCACGCCATTACGATGTTGTTTATCCCAGCCGGTGCGTATTTTTAACGTAACGGGAACTTCGACGGCTTTGACAACCGCCTCAAGGATTTTGCCCACCAAGGTTTCATCTTTTAACAAAGCCGAGCCAGCCATAACTTTACAAACTTTTTTGGCGGGGCAACCCATATTTATATCAATAATTTGTGCGCCATTTTCGACATTATATTGCGCTGCTAATTCCATCAATTGAGGATCAGCGCCAGCAATTTGCACACAGCGTGGTTCCGTTTCACCGTCGTGATTAGCGCGGCGTTGAGTTTTTTCGCTTCCCCACAGTAGGGAATTTGACGAAATCATTTCTGATACCGCCATGCCTGCTCCCATTTCTTTACATAATTGTCGAAAGGGGCGATCAGTTACGCCTGCCATCGGAGCAAGAACGAGATTGTTTTTGAAGATATAAGGGCCGATTTGCATAATATTATACTCAACGTGGCCATAACTTGGATTTCCTGGGGCGTTGCCCCAGGCTATATTAATATCGCCCCGTTGGGGCTTTCCGGATTTCCTGGGGCGTTGCCCCAGGCTATATTAATATCGCCCCGTTGGGGCTTTCCGGTAGTTACTTAAGTTATTTTGGTTTCTCAAAAAGTCCGATTTTTTCCCTTCTTGAGTATAGTATCAGTTGTCGCTAAAGACTACTACAAACAAATAATTGCTGATTGTAACTGTTTTTGTTGAAATGTATAACTGGTTGAATTTTATTGATTATATCAATACCATAATTAGTCAATTAGTTACATTCAACCCCTTTGGGGTTGGCGCGTGTCTGATACCAAAACCCACAGGTTCCACCTGTGGCTATTCATATTCAGGCTAAAGTTTCGCTCCGCGAAACTTTAGCCTGAAAACCCCTTCGGGGTTGCTACAAACGATTACTACAAACGTTTTGCTCCTAAAAACCCTTAGACAATCCGCCAATATAGCCGCTTAAAAAGGCTTCTGACATTCTCACAGGCAATTCTCCGTCGAGATGTTTTGGTTTCAAAATACGCCTTGCTCTGGTATATCCCGATTTATTCCGAGAAACGACAAACAATCTTTGCTCATCATCATTCAAATTCAAACCATCTAAAATACCCGGCTGATGAGTTGTTAAGATAACTTGTTTATCGTATTTTTCAGCTAAATTGACTAACTCTTCCATCAATTCCCAACCCAATTTAGGGTTAATAGAGTTATCAATGTTATCAATGGCAAAAAATGGCGGTGTTTCATCGCTGACAAAAAGGCTGAAGTAAAACAGCAAAGGGCGCATTCCCATTTTCCCGTTTCGTTGTACTTAATTCGTTTATCCGCGTAATTCGTTGTACTTAATTCGTTTATCCGCGTAATTCGTTGTACTTAACCGTGAAAACGGGAATGCGCCCAACAGCAAATACAAAAAACCTTCACTGACACTGGTTTGGTCAAAATAACCTAGCTCTTTGTCTATGTATTTGTCTTTAATTTGGAGAATTTTTTCATGACCAAATAATAACTCTTGAGGAATTTCAAAACCTCTAAACCAACCTATTAAGCGAAGCTTCTCGTTAATTTCCTCTAATTTTGCCTTATTTTTTAGGCTCAATACCTTTAACAGTTTAAATAAACCTTCGCCATGAATACCCAGTGGTTGAATTTTGTCCTTCTTCTTTAAAGCGGCGCAGGGAACGACTTTCTGGCGAGTAAATGAGAAATTCATGTAGGTGAAGTTGCTCAATTCTTTTCAAAGCCATTTCTCTTAACCAATTGAGAGAAATGGCTAAATTGCCATCGGTTGAAGTCGCACTTGCCAACCATTCGGTGTCAATAAATTGACTCTCCTTATTAATCCAGTTGGCATAAGGCGTGTTCGCGTTTTGCAAGACACATTTAAAACCTAATTCACCTTCTCATTGAATATTAAGTACAACGAATTACGCGGATAAACGAATTAAGTACAACTCATTACGCGGATAAACGAATTAAGTACAACTCATTACGCGGATAAACGAATTAATAGAGACGTTGTGCCATGTTTGACAAACTGATAGGTGGTAAGAAGTCTATAATTTTTATATGATGGCGAAAATGAGAATGGGGTTATAATATTCCAATACTTAAAAAATTTCCAGTGTCAGTTGGAGTCCAAAGCTTTAGCTTTGGACTTTTAGTCGCTAAAGCGACTACTACAAACGCTACTACAAACGCTACTACAAACGCTACTACAAACGATTAACAAATTCTCTCCAATCAAAAATCCTTATGAATAACAACACGTTCCAAGACCACCCGTTTGGCATTACCACCATAGACACTGGCTTTACGCGCCCACATTTCGCTGCCAGCCATCTACTTGTTGAAAATAACCACGCCGCCTATATTGATGTAGGCACAACCTACTCCGTGCCGCGCTTGCTGGATGTGTTACAGCAAAAAAACATTCCCAGCGAAAATGTCGATTATGTCATTGTGACACATGTCCATTTAGATCATGCCGGCGGCGCGGGTAAACTTATGCAAGCCTTGCCCAATGCCCGTTTAGTGGTGCATCCTCGCGGCGCACGACATATGGTAAACCCTAACGTACTGATTGCCAGCGCACAAGCCGTTTTTGGTGAAGAAACTTTTATCGCCCGTTATGGCGAAATTGCGCCAGTCGCAGCAGAGCGAGTCATTGAAGCGAGCGATGAACAAGTGATTGATTTTCAAGGCCGTCCGCTCTTATTTTTAGATACGCCCGGACATGCAAAGCACCATTTTTGCCTCTTTGATGAACGCGCCAAGTGTTTTTTTACCGGCGACACCTTTGGCATTTCTTTCAAAGAATTTGAGACGCCAAAAGGGGCTTTCATTTTTGCGTCCACCACGCCAGTGCAATTTGATCCGCCGGCATTGCATAACTCGATAAACCGTTTACTCTCCTATCACCCCGAAAAAATGTATCTCACTCATTACGGAGAAGTTACCGATGTCGCCAAGCTGGCAGATAAACTGCATGACTCGATAGACAAACAAGTGGCTTTAACGGAAGCAGTTGCTGATAGTAGTGGTAAAGAACGCCATACTCGATTGGTTGAAGAGATCATGCGTTACTTTTTAAATGAATTACAACAACTGGGCTGTACATTAGCCCCAGACACTTGTCGAGAATTATTGGCAACGGATGCAGAAATCAACGCGCTGGGCATAGAAAAATCAGTTTTTCAGTGAACAGTGAACAGTTATCAGTTATCAGTTTTTCAGTGTTATACGGAACGTACTTGAAAAAGGTGCTGAAGGAAATAAGGGATTGAATTAGCATGCCTTATGATTTTCAGATAATTATTTTCAACAAATCCGCCTCAGAATAAATGATCTCGCTCCGCTCGTTACTTCGTTTCTGAGGCTAACAGCTAAAGTAGGCTAAAGCCTACTAACCCAAGCCATAAGTACTTAGTTTATTTTCAACAAATCCGCCTCAGAATAAATTCTGAGGCTAACAGCTAAAGTAGGCTAAAGCCTCAATGCCATTAAGTTAAGGGCTTTGCACGTGGGATTGCCCCTACAAACCGTTATGTAATGTAGGGGCAATCCTTTATGGTTGCCCTCACCCAAAAGCGG
>NBMI01000179.1 GCA_002085445.1 Candidatus Parabeggiatoa sp. nov. 2 | reverse complement strand
ATTTATCTTGCTGGTGGGGGCACAAGATATCTATATCAAAAATTTCTTGTTCTTTGCCACTCCCAGCCAAAAACAACGCTATCACAACACCATGCAAGAAGGCCATTATGTAGAAAAAGTCGAACAAATTAGGAAAAGCGCTTTCAAAAAAGCGGTTAAGTTTCAAATGATTGTTGAGTTACGTGCTCAAGTAGGCTATGGTGGATTAATTCATCAATTGAATAATTATGTCTTGCGTGGGGAACAGAAGTCTATTGAGGCTTTTCATCAACAATACCAACGTGTCTATAGTATTTTGGCAAGATACCAAAAACTAGCCGATGTTTCACAATCAGAACTTAAAAACATTGAGATAGTTGAAAATACCTTTAAAACCTATAAAAGGTATTTAGCGACGGCTATTGATTTGAAAAACCAACAAAAGACGGTAGATGAAATCGATGCTATCATCGAAATAGATGAAGCACCCGTTATCAGCGCGTTAAATCACTTATTGAATGGTAGCCGTTTGGAGGTAGAGCCAACTTATTGGTGGGAAATGGCAACTGGCCGAATCAATCTGTTTAAGCGCGTAGAAGATCAGATATCGGCCGATTTAAAAGCGTCGGCCGAAACACTCAAAAAAGACGCACATTCTGTATTTATCTTATCCTTGATAATCACCAGCGGAACGATTTTATTAACGTTATTCCTGTCTTATGTTTTTGCACGCGGCATCACAAAGCCTTTAAAATCGCTTGTTAATGTGGCTCATAAAATTTCTGCCAACGACAGAAACATTGAGATTAAAGTCAATTCCAAAGATGAAATTGGAGAATTATCAAGCGCCATGGCACAAATGCTTGATGCCATCGCCATACAGAAATTGGAAATAAGGGAGCGCAAACTGGCCGAAGTCAAATTAGAAGAAACCAGTCAAGCATACGCACGGTTTGTGCCTAATGAATGTTTACAACTGTTAGACAAGGCGGACATTCTTGAGGTTCAACTGAGCAATCATGTAGAAATGAACATGACTATCCTATTTTCAGATATTCGTTCTTTCACCGCCTTATCTGAAAAAATGTCGCCCGAAGAAAATTTCAATTTTATTAATGCCTATCTCAACGAAATGGGGCCAATCATCAGTACACATCAAGGTATTATTGATAAATATATTGGCGATGCCATCATGGCTTTGTTTATCAATGCCGACGATGCGCTTAACGCCGCCATTGCGATGCTCCATAAACTGGAAGAATTTAACAAAACTCAACCAAGCTTTCCTTCGATTCAAATTGGTATTGGCCACTTACAAAGGCTCACTCATTATTAGCCAAAGTACGCTTGATAACTTGACGAATCCTTCTCAATATACCACTCGATTTCTTGACAACATCAAAGTCAAAGGGCGCACTGAACGTGTCAACATCTTTGAAGTATTTGAGACTGATCCAAAAGCGGTTTGATAAGCAGAGTTTGGCTGGAGTCCAAAGCTTCAGCTTTGGCTGGAGTCCAAACTTTAGTTTGGCAGGCTGAAAAAAAAGCGCAAATATCAAATGTTCCGATCATAACGGATTTAGTTGATACGTTATCAACGCGCCACGCTGTTTTAATCTGAAAGTACAAAATTTGCGGAGTATAGAAGACTCTTTTGAGGGCCATGCTGTCAAGTTAATAGGGTCGAAAAAAATTTGCTATCCATCAAAATCACAAAAGTACAAAATGTGCCCGTGCGGAGTATATATCCGATAAATAACCATTTTCTCAGCAACACAACTATTCCAATCCAATATAAATTGAACAACAAGCTGCTCAACTCATAAGCTGTACTGGTTCATTCCAGTTGATGGCCCACAAATCAGGGTTATTAACCTATTAATGCTAAGGATTTATTCCATAAGCATTTTATCAGCAACACAACTATGAAAATTCCAACAGAAATTGAACTACAAGCCGCTCAACTACGCGACACGCTGAATGAACACAACTATTATTATTATGTGCTAGATGATCCTCATATTCCCGATAGTGAATATGATCGCTTATTGCGCGAATTACAGGCCCTTGAAGCGCAATATCCCGAACTGATGAGGCCCGATTCGCCCACCCAACGTGTCGGGGCTGCGCCATTAAGCGCGTTTGCTGAAGTGGTTCATACCGTACCCATGCTGTCTTTGAACAATGCATTTGACGATGACGAAGTCCACGATTTTGAAAAACGTGTGCGAGAGCGTTTAAGAGTTCAGGAGATTGAATATGTCGCTGAACCAAAACTGGATGGCCTCGCCGCGAGTTTGCGTTATGAAGAAGGCCTACTGGTAAAGGCCGCTACACGAGGCGATGGCAGTCGCGGTGAAGAGGTAACGCAAAACGTTAAAACCATTAAGGCCATTCCGTTGCGTTTGCGCGGCGACGACTTTCCTCGCGTGTTAGAAGTGCGTGGCGAAGTGTTTATGCCCAAAGCGGGCTTTGATCATTTAAATAAACAACAAACGGCTCGAGGAGAAAAAACCTTTGCCAATCCACGCAATGCGGCCGCTGGAAGTTTGCGTCAACTGGATTCTCGTGTGACTGGCAGACGTCCACTGACTTTTTTAAGTTATGCTGTCGGTGTGGTTGAAGGTGCCCAATTACCCAACAGCCATCACGACATTTTGCACCGTTTGCAAACCTGGGGCTTACCGATTTCTGTTTATATGCAAGTTGTCAACGGTGTCCAAGGTTGTTTAGATTATTACCAAGATATATTGGCACACCGCGACAACCTGCCCTTTGACATTGACGGCGTAGTCTATAAAATAAATCGCGTTGAACAACAAGAACAGCTAGGCTTTGTTTCCCGCGCGCCTCGCTGGGCGATTGCCCATAAGTTCCCGGCCCAAGAAGCGCTCACCCAACTCTTAGACATCGACGTACAAGTTGGGCGCACTGGAGCACTGACACCAGTGGCTCGTCTTTCTCCTGTCAATGTTGGCGGTGTCACTGTCACCAATGCCACCTTGCATAATCAAGACGAAATTATCCGCAAAGATGTGCGCGTGGGAGACACTGTAATTCTGCGTCGCGCTGGTGATGTGATACCAGAAGTAGTGCGCGTCCTTGCCGATAAACGGCCTGATAGTAGCCAACCCTTTGTTTTACCTGATAAATGTCCTGTTTGTGGTTCTGATGTCACTCGTGCAGAAGGCGAAGCGGTGGTACGTTGTACGGGAGGCTTAATTTGTCCGGCGCAGCGTAAGCAAGCAGTACAACATTTTGCTTCGCGCCGAGCGATGGATATTGACGGCTTAGGCGATAAACTGGTTGAACAACTGATAGAGGGTGATTTAGTAAAAAGCGTCGCCGACATTTACACCTTAAGCAAGGAACAATGGGCCGGCTTAGAACGCATGGGCAAGAAGTCGGCTAATAATATAATAAAGGCCATCGAAAAGAGCAAATCTACTACTTTAGCTCATTTTCTCTATGCGCTAGGCATCCGCGAAGTGGGCGAATCGACGGCCGGCCTTCTCGCGCAACAGTTTGGTAGTTTAGAAAAACTCATGTCGGCCACTGAAAAAGACTTACAAAAAATACCCGATATTGGGCCCATTGCGGCCAAACACATTGTAGCCTTTTTCCAACAATCGTATAATCGTGAAGTTATCCAACGCTTACAAGAGGTAGGCGTGCATTGGGCAGCGCCGACGGAGCAGCCAAGTGCTGCTACAGAACAATCGTTAGCGGGCCAAACCTTTGTTTTAACAGGCACTTTGAGCAGTATGACTCGTGATAAGGCTAAAAAACGCTTGCAAGCGTTAGGCGCGAAAGTCAGCGGTAGCGTTTCCAAAAAAACCTCTTGTGTGGTGGCGGGAGAAAAAGCGGGCAGTAAATTGGACAAGGCCCAAGCTTTGGGTGTGAAAGTGATTGATGAAGCGGGATTGATGGCGTTGTTGGAACAGTGATCACCAGTAGGCCGTTTGTAGTAGTGGCTTTAGCCACGAAACCGTTTGTAGTAGTGGCTTTAGCCACAAAACCGTTTGTAGTAGTGGCTTTAGCCACGAAGCCGTTTGTAGTAGTGGCTTTAGCCACTAGGGTTTGTCATAAAATAACCTGGTCATTTTTGTAGAGCAAATTTTAATAAAATTGATAAAATTTGTTCAAGTTATTTTGTTACAGACACTAAAGCACCTGTTACAAACGCAAGGCGCTAAAGCGCCTACTACAAACGCAAGGCGCTAAAGCGCCTACTACAAACGCAAGGCGCTAAAGCACCTACTACAAACGCAAGGCGCTAAAGCGCCTACTACAAACGCAAGGCGCTAAAGCACCTACTACAAACGCAAGGCGCTAAAGCGCCTACTACAAACGCAAGGTGCTAAAGCGCCTACTACTAACTTAGGCGCTAAAGCGCCTACTACTAACTTAGGCGCTAAAGCGCCTACTACTAACTTAGGCGCTAAAGCGCCTACTACAAACTAGAGATTTTATACGGAGAATCTACTATTATGGGAACCAAGTATAAAATTGTTCTACTAAGTAGTGCGGTTGTTTTATCCCTTCTCATTTTGGGGGGGTTAAATTTATCTGAAGATGAGGCAGTCATCCATATTGCGTTTGTCGGCCCTCTGTCAGGTGAAAGTGCGGTAGTCGGTCAATCTATGGCTCAAGCGCTTCAGTTATACTTTAATACCATCAATGAGCAAGGAGGAATAAACCAGAAAAAAGTCGTCCTTGATGTTTTTGATGATCAAAATGATGTCAACCAAGCCATCAAAGCGGCACAAGAGATTGTTGAACAGGATCGTGCTGTCGCTGTCATTGGACATAATTGCAGTGCTTGTTCCATCAAGGCTGGAAAAGAAGTCTATAAAAAACAGGGTATTCCTGCTGTCAGCCCCGTGTCTACTCAGATTGAAGTCACTCAGGATAACGATTGGTATTTTAGAACCGTTTTTAATGACAATTTACAGGCGCGTTTTCTGGCCAATTACGCCAAACATTTTCTTCAGCAACAGAGGGTTAGTCTCATTTATACTGATGAAGTTTATGGCGCTTATCTTGCCAGTGTGTTTGAAAAAACTTCACAAGCATTGAAGATTGATATCAAATATAAGTGGTTGTTATCGTCTGACAACAATTTAGAACCGCAAATGGCGCAAATTGTGAGTGAATTGCAGACTAAAGCGGATGCGGGCCTCATTTTTATGGCAACCTACGCGCCTGAAGGTGTCAAACTTGTCAAGTTAATCAGGGATGCTGGTATCAAAAATCTTCTGATGGCCCCCGATTCTTATGCCAGCAAACGCTTTTCGGAAGGTTTTTGGAATTATAAAAAAGAAAAACTGAGCCCTGGCTACTATACCAATGGCCTCTATGTTTCAACTCCTTTCATTCTTGATACAGCGAATAGGCGGGCCCACTATTTTAACGCACGCTATCAAGAACAGTCTCAAGAAGAACGACTACCGTGGCAAGCCTTTTCGGCGGTAGATGCAGCCACTGTGCTTATTGAAGCGCTAAAACAAGCAGAGATTCAAGGCGAACGAGAAACCTTAGTTGCCGATAGACAAAAAATCCGCGATATTCTCTTCAATTACTTTAACACGCCTGAACGGGCTGTAGAAGGAAACAGTGGGTTAATTTTTTTTGATGAACATGGAGATGCCTTTAAATCTGTGTTGATGGGCGTTTACAAAAATAATCACCTGATTTCCGCCTTTAACCAACTACAAATCCGGCCTCGTCGTTATGAGGAAAGTGATATTCTTGATTCGGCCCTTGAAGAAGGGCGTATTTTGTTAAGTGACGACCAGTCTCTGTATAAAACTGATGTCGTCTATACCGGTATCCAATTAAACAGTATTAGCGATTTTAATCCTAAAACGGTCACTTATCGGGTAGATTAATTTTCTGAATGCCGTCGAGCCTATTCAATTAGGTACCGCTATCATTGATGAAAAAATCGGTAAAGAGAACTACCGACTTTATCGAGTTAAGGGCCATTTCAACGGAAATATCCATGCATCAGAACATCAGTTTTTTTTAAACCAGCATTTATTGGGCATCAGTTTCCGTCATCGTGATTTAGATCAAAACCGGCTCAGTTATGCGACAGATGTTTTGGGTATGGATTTGATGGAAAAAACGTCTTTATTAGATAACATTGAAGAAATTCAAGAACGGAGTGCCTTAGAGAACTGGACTATTAAGTCCATAGACTTTTTTCCGGGGAGACTCAAAAAGAAACTGTTAGGCAATCCTAAATACCTCGTGCCCGGAAACCGTGTTGAATACTCTACTTTCAATGCCGACATTTGGATGAGCAGTAATGCTTATGTTTATCATGCCCTCATTCGCTCTGAATTTGTGGTCGTGTTTTTGGTATTCAGTGCTGTGATGACATTGTTACTGATTTTAGTCAGTTCTAAAGACAATCAAGTTAACCGTTTAAAATATATCTTGTTTTTTCAGGCAATTTTCGCAGTGATGTTACTTATCTCAACTGAAATAGTCGTCATACATTGGATGAGAGAACATATCCACAGCGTTTCGATAGAAACCTTCATAACCGCATTTAATGTGTTGTGGTGGCTAATACCGGCTATTTTGCTCCATATAGCCGTTGAACGTTTTTTCTGGTTGCCATTAGAGAAAAAAACGGGGCGTACCGTTCCGAACCTGATGCGTTTTTTGACGGCTCTGCTTATTTATCTGTTGGCGTTATTTGGCATCATTGGCTTTGTGTTTGAACGCCCCATCACCAGTCTATTAGCAACATCTGGTGTAGTTGCCATGATTGTTGGTTTAGCGGTTCAAATGAATCTGTCAAATATTTTCTCAGGCATTGCGCTTAATATTGAGCGTTCTCTTCGCATCGGTGACTGGGTAAAAATAGGCACTTTTGATGAGGGCAAAGTCGTTAATATGAATTGGCGAGTCACTCAAATTGAAACTAGAAAGGGCTATATTTTAAGTATTCCCAATAGCACGGTATCCACTTCGGACATCCACAACTTTAGTTATCCTGATGATCAATATTGGTTACTGAGTCGGGTACCTCTTGATCCAAAGCATGATCCTATCAAAGTCGAAGAGATTCTCATGAATGCGGTACTCTCAGTAGAAAAAGACATTGTGAAAGATGTCAAGCCCCGTATTTGGCTTGAAAACATCCAAGTTGAGAACGTCAGCGATTGGACAGCCACTTATGTGATATTTTTTAAAACCGAAAATTATCAACACAAATTTCGTGTTTTGAAAAATGTCTGGAAGAGCATCTGGGTTCATCTGAACCAAGCGGGTATTATGCCAACAACGACGATCCCAGCGCTGGAAGCTGAACAAGAGCAGAATATCGTACTGATTCCGTCCCAATTAGACGAGGTTTTAAGCAAAAATAAGTTACAGAACATGATGACAAGTGCGTAATCAGTTATCAGTGAACAGTGATCAGTTTTCAGTGATCAGTTATCAGTCGTCCAAACTTTTTAGAAAGCGGCAGAGTTGTGGGAATGGCTCATCCAAAGCTGAAGCTTTGGACTCCAAGCAGGGTTTGTTTTAAAATGACAGACTGTTAGGAATATCGCCGGGCAACCTTGATTTACTGTTTGGAGGAAGTGCAAAAGATAAAAATGATCAAAGAGGTGGGATTTTCAAGCAATTATTAAACGAGTTAGAAGCACTTGATTAACTTGATTATGTCCCAAAATGGCAATTGATTAATGCGGCTGATTACGGTGTTCCTCAATTAAGACAACGAGTTTTTATCATTGCTATAAAAAACACCAATCGATTTCAATTTCCTGAACCTATTTATTGCCAAGATGAACAACAAACTTCTTTTTTTAGTTTGCCACGTTACCTAAAGGTTGGAGAGGCGATTAAAGGACTAAGTTCTCCTTCACCAAAAGGCGAAAGAGAAAGAAATATTTTTTCATCCGGTAGAGGATAGATATTTAACGCCACGGGAATATATGAGGATTCAGGGTTTTCCGGATAACTATATTCTAACAGGGCCTATTCGTGGACGTTCTGGAAAGGTTCGCTTTCTTGATCAACACCGACAAGTCGCTAACTCGGTGCCACCGCCAATGGCCAAAATTCTAGCTCATGAAATCAAAACGATACTATGTCAAGATTATTTGAAATTTTCGGTTACCCCATAACTGATAATTCAGAAGAGGCGCAACGGTGTAGATCATCGGCGTGGTGTCCTTTTATGGATGGTGAATGTGATGGGGGAGGTAATCGTAACTTATCGCATATTGATCTCTCAAAAAATACTGCGCTCAAGTCATATTTTCTTGGGCGTGAGATCATTCCTTCCGGCGTTTGTTCACTGCAATTACGAAAAGGTGAACAACCTTGGATTATTTGCCCAAGACGTTTATTGGTGCTGATCGGCAATCGGGAACGACAGAAACCTTTTGTTGAATCCCTTCTATTACAAAAGTCAGGCTATACCAAAGGGCAAACGATTGGTGTTTGGCCTGAAATGAGAGTGAAGCATAACCAACAGACTAAAGCGTTTGATTATACTTTTGACTACATTCTCATGCCATTGGAACGTGTGAGATACGACGAGATAGAGGATATCACACATCAAAAGTGGAAAAAATTGGAGCCAGTCATTAAAAAGGCAGGTTATTCAGTGACTTGCATTGATGGTTGTCATTATGTTGAGGAGTTCCCAATTGGCTCTCCTTGCATTGTTGAAGTTATGACTTCCAGTACAGCGGGCGGTAATCAACGAAAACGATCCACGATACCAATGGCTTTTGAAGATGCGATATTGGGAAAACCCCACCAAGGGCCGAGTATCAATTATCGTCAGGTTTGGGCAAGAACTTCTGAAGTCAATGTTTTATGTTTTTCTTATCGTGATGCGGATGATAAAAATCTGGCCGGAATAGTTGAAATCGGAAACGGATGTTTATATGCTGGGCTTATCAGTCCAAGTAGCAACAACCCGTCAGAATCACCTCCGAGTTTTCAGGATATGATTAGGTCTCCGGTATGTCCACCCAAGTCAATATTAATTGCTTTATTGGCTAAACGGTTTCCTACTAATAAGATTACGGTCAAATATTGAAGGGAATCCGACTGGTAGTACCCTGATACTGGGGTGGTGAAAATTGTGAATTGTGAATGTCGAATTGAGTACAACGAATTACGCGGATAAGCGAATTAAGAGTCGAATTGAGTACAACGAATTGCGCGGATAAGCGAATTAAGAGTCGAATTGAGTACAACTAATTGCGCGGATAAGCGAGTACAACGAATTACGCGGATAAGCGAATTAAGAGTCGAATTGAGTACAACTAATTGCGCGGATAAGCGAATTTATCTAAGTACAACGGATTACGCTTAGTACAACTAATTGCGCGGATAAGCGAATTTATCTAAGTACAACGGATTACGTTTAGTACAGCGAATGACGTGGATAAGCGAATTGAGTACAGCGAATTGCGTGGATAAGCGAATTGAGTACAGCGAATTGCGCGGATAAGCGAATTAGGTATCCGTTTCGGAACGCGTATCCGTTGTACTATCAGTCTAATTGCGCTAAGTACAACTAATTGCGCGAATAAGCGGCGAATTGAGTTAAGTACAACGGATTGAGCTAAGTGCAATGGATTGAGTTAAGTGCAATGGATTGAGCTAAGTGCGACGGATTGAGTTAAGTGCAATGGATTGAGCAAACTTAAGTCGCTAAAGCGACTACTACAAACAAAATACTACAAACTTAAGTCGCTGAAGCCTCTTTTAATTGCCATTTTTAGGTTCTAATTGAGAGTAGAAGTGGGCCAGTCTGAAATTTGAAGTTTTTAAAATGACAATATGGCCCCCAATGGCCTTTTGATAAGAAATTCATTCAGAATTGTATGAGGCTTGGAGTGTGTACGCAGTGCTAAGTATTTAGTTTTCTGGGAGAGTGTAGATTTCTAATTGAGAGTAGAAGTGGGCCAGTCTTAAATTTGAAGTTTTTAAAATGACAATATGGCCCCCAATGGCCTTTTGATAAGAAATTCATTCAGAATTGGTATGAGGCTTGGAGTGTGTACGCCGTGCTAAGTATTTAGTTTCTGGGAGAGTGTAGATTTCTAATTGAGAATAGAAGTGGGCCAGTCTGAAATTTGAAGTTTTTAAAATGACAATATGGCCCCCAATGGCCTTTTGATAAGAAATTCAGTCATAATTGGTATGAGGCTTGGAGTGTGTACGCCGTGCTAAGTATTTAGTTTCTGGGAGAGTGTCGATTTCTAATTAGTGGCGTTTTAAGGAGTACAAGGCTTGCCTTGTACGAGCAAATAATTGTCTTTTATGATTATGCCTTGGAAAATAGTTGAACGTAAAATGGGTCGTGCTGGCAGTTTTAAACAGAGATTGGCACGTCAACAGTTATGGAATAAAAAATATGGTGAGGATAATTGGGCCGTTGGTTACTTGATTGATGGCGAATTTGTTCTACAAGAAGAGGCCATTGAATCGATCTACTTTCGCAGTTATGAATTGCACTTTCAAAACCACCCTGAAGATATTAGTGAATTGATTTCTCTTGCTAAAGTTTTACGAAATCCCCATGCAGAAGTTACCACTGGTGTTGATCTTCAAGTGCCTGCTATTATGGAATATCTAAGGCGGTATGATTTGAAACTTCAGGGTAATGAAGTGGTTGATATCGGTAGTTGGAAGGGTCAAAGTTCACACGCCATCAGTGTGCGTTTAAGTCCGCTACAAATTAAGTGTAGTGAGAATTATAAATTGACGTTGGAAAAATTTTGGCAAAATGAAAAGTGTTTGGCCGTTTGGAGTGACTGAGTTTTCAGGGTTTTGAGGTATGTTCCGTCTTATGAATAAAACGACAGGGATTCGTTATAACTAAAACGACAGGGATTCGTTATAACTAAAACTACAAGGATTCGTTATAAAAAAGGATTAAAACTCTCGGCTTTAGAAATGTCTCGGATCAATTGCTTTTATATGCAATTAATCCAATTAGAGTTGGAGTCCAAATCTTTAGGTTTGGACGAGGATAAAACGACAGGGATTCGTTATAACTAAAACTACAAGGATTCGTTATAAAAAAGGATTAAAACAATCAGAGTTGGAGTCCAAGTCTTTAGGTTTGGACGAGGATAAAACGACAGGGATTCGTTATAACTAAAACTACAAGGATTCGTTATAAAAAAGGATTAAAACTCTCGGCTTTAGAAAAGTATCGGATCAATTGCTTTCATATGCAATTATTCCAATTAGCTGGTACGGGAACTTCCGCTATCTTGCGCTAGGCTTAATGGAGATAACAACATGATGACAACTCTTGAAAAAGTGAAACGGTTGGAACAATATATTATTTTTAACAATTCAACGGTTGATCCGGTGCTGGATATGAGCATCAACAAGCTATTAGTGCGTGAATATGCCCGGATGAATGAACTCAAAACACGTTTGTTAAACCAAGTTATGAAGTTTGAACAAGCTTATTCATTGGCGTCAAGTGAGTTTTATACACGCTATGAAAAGGGTGAAATGGGGGATGAAATGGACTTTGTGGAATGGGCAGCGACAGTGGAAATGCTTGCCAATGTTGACCAAAATTTGACATTACTACACGAAGAATAGGTTCCAAACCATGAACCCAATCATTGCACAATACTTTGATGCTATTGAAGTTCGGTTAATTCAAAGTCCCGTTATCAGTTTTTATCAAATAATGAATCGAGAAATAGCCCTTGTTGATGGAAAATTACGCCTCAAGATGGCATTAAGTGATGGGGGGCTCAGTGAATTTGTTGAGTATGTTACCGAATATGGCGGAGAGATACGTTTGTCAAAATATAGTTTTCATTGGCAAGACGCACAAGGAAAACTGAGGCGACGGTGGGATAATGCACTACATCATCCTGAATTACCCAATGCACCGCATCATGTTCATCTTGAAGATAGAACAGTGCATGGTATTATGACAGTATCCGATCTATTTTATGTCATCGAACAGATTGAACAGGCATTAAATTAGAGTTGGAGTCCAAACCTTTAGGTTTGGACTGGATAAAACTACAAGGATTCGTTATAAAAAAGGATTAAAACTCTCGGCTTTAGAAACGTCTCGGAGCAATTCTTTTTATATGCAATTAATCCAATTAGAGTTGGAGTCCTAACCTTTAGGTTTGGACGAGTTGGCATAGCGGTGCGCTTGGCGGCCGAGCCTAATGTCGCGGCGTGGCAAAGGGCCTATTTTACTGATTTTATTGATTATTTAAGTCGCCTCAATTTATTCCTTGGCTATATTGATAAAGAAAACATTGCTTAAGCGGGTAATACGTCGCGCTATTGGGTATTAAAAGAAATGGCACGGGGGGGTAATTTGAATTTCTTGACGGCCCACGCTGCCCTTTCCAGACAAGACAATAAACTTATTCGCAATTTTGTTTGTAGTTTGCTAAAATTTTTACGGCCAATAGTGTTATTAGGCGATCCCGGCGAGGGTTTTATAGTCCGTTAAAAATGATCTCGCTTTGCTCGCTCACGATGTTGGCGTTTTTTATATATACGGACAGAGTTGATACAGAGGAACACAGATAAAAAACGGTTTTTTAATTCAAAGAGTTACGAGTTATTTTTTTTAAAAAAAGTCCAATTTGTTCCCATCTTGAGTATATCTCGCTTGGTTCTGAAACCTCGTTCTTCGCTATGCGAGATAAACGTAGTAACGAGCGGAGCGAGATAACTTCGTTCTTCGCTATGCGAGATAAACGCAGTAACAAGTGGAGCGAGATAACATCGTCGAAATGACAAAAGCGCGTTTATGGCGTTTATGGGGTTGATGAGTTATAGAGTTTAATGGGAGTTGACTCTCAAACTCTATAAATTCTATAACGCAACAATTTTATTATACTAGACACCGTCATCGAAGAAGTTTTTTGTCATGTTTCACGCTGCTGGTACAATGGAGCTATGAAAACAAGATTTCTCAATATTTCTCAATATTTTTCAAGGTTTCTCCTGTCGTCGAAACCGAAACAGAAATTAAAAAAGCGCAGTTTGTAACGGTGCAAAGTATAGTAATCTGATTGTATAAATGAGTCTATTTAATGAGGTTGATTATGGAAGCTGGTAATGTTTGGTGGTGTTCAATTGATAAGGAGTGGTCGTCTTATCTTGAGTTGAAATACAGAAAAGTGATAGCTCAAGGATGGCGTGGATTAGGTAGCCTTTCTTTTTTATGTGATGGCTACGAAGACATCTGGCAAAACAACAAGGGTGACTTTTGCAAAATCATCCAATATTTAGGAAAAGGCTATTATGGCAGCGATTGGTGGGACGAGAATGCCGGTGACTGGGTTCGTCATGGTAGAGATAAGAATGCTCCCACTGTGATGTATAACTTGTTGGGTGTTCGACAGGGCGATTTGGTGGTCGCTACAGAGGGGCAAAGTGTGAAAGGTATTTGCCAAATCCAAAAGAATGGGTGGGAAAGTTACCGATATGATGGGGATTTTGGTTTTGAGTATGCCCAAACGATTGGTGGTTCTGTAGAATGGATGGATTGGGACACAAATCTTTTCGGCCCTCCGCCACCAAGGCCCGCAATGGTTCTTGGTATTCGACGAATTCGTAAGAACACAATACCAACGATAGAAGCTTGGAATCAGCTGGTTTTAGACGACTAGTCGGTTGTATTCTCTCGTTCACAAACTCTGCGGCTGTGAAAGTGTTGATATTTTTTTACGTCGTCTTCAATAAGTCGTGATATAAAAATAGTTTTGGCTAGGCTAATTTAGCAATTTAGCAGATAACTATTTTGGTTGGAGTCCAAGATTTATCTTGGACGTCCAATATTTTTTTCACAGATACCGTCCCTTTGAGCGATGGTATCTGTACCCAAGCGCGATGAAAGTTTTCCACAGATATACGGAACGTACTTTAAATCCATGCACATCTCCTAGTGAACTTTTGATTAAATTTCCTGTCAATTTATATAATTAATAATTAATAGCGTCATTTTTCATTTTTCATTTTTAAAACACGCGCTTAGTCTGTAAATAATTAATTATGCTTTTAAAACATGTTCAATTAACCCATTTTCGTAGTTTTAATAAATTAGAAATCCGACTGCATCCACGCTTGACTGTTTTTGTGGGCAATAATGGTGCTGGTAAAACGGCTATCCTAGACAGCATAGCCGTTGGACTTGGTCCTATTCTTACACATTTACCAAGGGTTTCAGGCACTCGTTTTAAAGATACCGATATTCAGATCAATTCTAATGGTGAAAAGGTGCCGTTTGTGCGGGTGCAAATAGAAACTTTGAATAATCTCGTTTGGGATATAACTAAAAAACGTGATAATAGTCAGAAAACTATTCAAGCCATACCTAAACCGAAAGGATTAAAACAACTTACTGAATTTTTAGATGTTTTTATTGACACTGTCAATGAAGATAAACCAATCATCCTACCGGTATTCGTCTATTACGATACTAATCGGGTTGTGCCAGAGACAAAGGTGCTTAAATCTGCACACAAAGACTTATCACGTTTTCGGGCTTTGAATAACGCATTGCAGTCAAATAGCCAATTTAAAGAGGCTTTAGAATGGTTCTATGCAATGGAGTTTGACGAACTCAAAATAAAACAAGCGCGTCAAGATTTTAAATATTGTCTGCCCATCTTAGAAACTGTGAGACATGCCATTACAACCATGATGCCTGGGATTTCCGAGCCTCATATCAGTACCCAGCCAGCGCATTTGACAGTTTCATGGTATAAGAAAAACGGCGAAACGGTTGATTTGAGGCTGGAACAACTTAGCGATGGCTATCGCATCATGCTGGCACTGGTGATGGATTTAGCGCGACGTATGGCTCAAGCCAATCCACATTTGGATGATCCACTACAATCTGAAGCCATTGTTTTGATTGACGAAGTCGATTTACATTTGCATCCCAAATGGCAACAAACGGTATTATTAGATTTGCAACGCACTTTTCCAAAAGCACAGTTTGTTGTGACAACCCATAGCCCCCAAGTCTTGACGACAGTTAGTAAAGAGAATATCCGCATCTTGGAAAATGATACTCTTACTTAAAAACGCCAAAACCACAAAAATCAGCTTTGGTTATGTCTAAGGAGTAAGCTCCCTGGGGTGATAAACCATCTATCACCTTTGTTAAAAACAGAATCAAGATATTTCTCGCACCATGTATATCTCGGTTTACTCTTTTACCTTGGAAAAGAATTGAAGCTTGGGTGGATAAGTTTTTTAGAATAGAACCATCCCACAAGGTTTTGGAAGTATAAGATTCATTAGCATCTATCACCGTTTTGCCATACTTTTTAGCCATCCACTTCAAGGTTTGCTTAAACTTATAGTGGGCACTTCCTGCGCATTCCTCTAACCGTTTTGCGGTAGTAGTGGCTTTAGCCACGTTCCATTCGTTTGTAGTAGTGGCTTTAGCCTCGTTCCATTCGTTTGTAGTAGTGGCTTTAGCCTCGTTCCATTCGTTTGTAGTAGTGGCTTTAGCCACTTTTAATGCAATAGGCGATAAATCGCCTACTACAAACTACAAACGGTTAGTTGGTTTTAGTCTGGGCTTCTTTTTTCTCAAATACGCCTGTTAAGGAAGACATAATTTCCCAGCGGATGTGTTTTAGGCGGGGTTTTTCTTCTTCTGAAAATGGTAAGGGGCGACAGGCTTGCATGGCATATAGTCCAAGTCGGGCTGTCAAGACACCACTGCCTAGTCCTTGTGCGATTTGGGCCGACATCACCGATAGCACGGAGCCGCCCATCATTTCAGCAACACTTTCTGCAACCATTTCGCTGACATCTGCATAAATTAAGTTTTGCAAGACACCTGTTATCAAGCCAATTGAGCCTAAAAAACCTGGTCGGCCGCCATATAGTGTGGCAACGTCTCGAATCATGCGGACATTACGCCATAGTGTTAGCACCGCATCCAATAGCGCAATTTGACTGATCATTACCATCAGGGCGGTTTCTTTGGAACGTTGAGTCACGATGTGATAGGCTTGTTGGTCAATGTCTTTCATCACTTGAGTGGAAAACAAGCTGCATACTTCACGATCATGGTGAGTGTCATTGAGTGTGAGGTAAAAACGCTCCTGACGTGCTTTGATATCGGGGCGGTGAGCGTAAAAGTGGGCTATTCGATTGATATACTGAATTGCACCACCGTAGCCCTCTTTTTCTATCAACTGTCGGCCTTCTTTTTGGAGTGCTGAAACGGTGCGTAGGGCCTGTAGTTTTTTATAGGCTCGCCAGCTCAGGGTTAGGGCGGCACCGCTAATAGCGACTATCAAGCCTAAAAAGAGGGTGCCAAGAAAGAAGCTGCTGTTAAACTGTTGGAGGATAAAATGGTAGGTATCTACCAATAGCATCAACACCAATAACAGTCCTAATCCGCCCACTAACAACGGCCAAGGCGAAAAAGTGCTGCTTGGTGGCGGTTGTGAAACAATAGTGCTGGGTTGTGGTGTCACCAGTTCTGGCTGATAGGGTTCTAATTCCAATTCCGCTTCTTCAGGTAAAATCACTGGTGGCGTATAGTCCAAGGTGATAATCGCTTCTTCTTCGGCGATAGTTTCGACCTTGTCCAGGTCAAAAAACAGGGGTGTTTTTAAAGCTTCTGCAGTCATTATAATTTATCTCCTAGTTACAATGTTAACATTAAAGAAATCCGAGTGTTTGATTCATAAATAGGATTTCTCGCGCCTGTTACAAATTGACTGGTTTCGGGAATTTATGGTGTCATTTCAGAAAAAACAACTATATCTAGTGCCGGAGAGCGGAAATTCCCGTACCACCACAGCCAACAGCTAAAGCAGTTGTCTGAAAGCTAAAGTACCCTAAAGGGTACTGCAAGAAAGTTAGTCGGCATCGATAATTGATGCTTTTAGCCAACGGCTTTAGTTAGCCGTTGGCGTTGGGGTGGTATGGAAACTTCCGCCTTGGTGTACTAGTACAACGAATTAGCTTCATTCCCTGATTTGACGATTTCGCATTTTCTAAATGGACTGGTTTCTGGAATTTTTGGCATGATTCCCGAAACAACTGAAAACGAGGGCCTATCAATTCGATAACCTGGCCCACTTGTGAGACCAATGCCACACAGAAAAATCCTGAATTTACCAGTCCCCTTTAGGGGACTTTAGCTTTGAGACAACGGCTTTACCAAAGGCTCTTTCTCGTTTATTTCTTAACTTAATGGCATTGACTTGTGAGACGCTTTGCTTCGCTCAAAGAAAAACTTGGCTTTATTAATTCGATAACCTGGCCCACTTGTGAGACGCTTTGCTTCGTTTAAAGTAAAACTTGGCTTTATTAATTCGATAACCTGGCCCACTTGTGAGACGCTTTGCGTCGCTTAAAGAAAAACTTGGCTTTATTAATTCGATACTTTAACTCTGGCACTGCCAAACTAAAGTTTGGATGCTTGCCTTCCTTAGGTTTGAGTCATTAAAATTTATCGCCTAGTAGAAATTCAAGTGCATGATCAAGGCGAATATGAGGGAGTCCGCTGCCATGCACATTGGCTAAACGGGGCGGTTTAAATTCCATAAATTGAAAGCGTCCTTCTACCCATTCTTCCGGCATGGGCACTTCCAGCGGCACTTCACCCGGAAATAAGGCAACCGGTTTATCTAATTTAATGGGCACACCTTTGATACAAGAAATTTTTTGTCCTTGAAACGTCGTATAAGCGGCTTGGGTGCATTTCACCGCTGCCAGTGCCAAGGTTTCGGTACGCACACCTTCAAATGTCGCGTTATTCTGAGAACTCGCCAACATGTTTTGGAGAAAGCGTTCCAGATTAGG
Organism: Candidatus Parabeggiatoa sp. nov. 2; assembly: GCA_002085445.1. Taxonomy (GTDB): domain Bacteria; phylum Pseudomonadota; class Gammaproteobacteria; order Beggiatoales; family Beggiatoaceae; genus Parabeggiatoa. Next base: position 17,750 of record NBMI01000179.1, on the reverse strand, counting down.
CAATTGGTTTGGCGTCACATGATCGGCTTTGGTGGTCGCAAATAGTATTTTATCAATTTTCAAACCGCCAAAGAGTTTGTTGAATAGCCCCGTTTTACCATACTGAAAACTTTTTAAGACCATATTGAGAGCGTCACGCATATCGACAAAGCTGGCGTAACCGGTATTAAAGGCTTTCAGCACATCGGCAAGCACGATTTGGCGATCAAAGCTGGAAAAATGTTCCTTGTAAAATTTTTTGACCAGATGCTCTTTGTAATAATCATAGCGTTTTTTCATTTCAGCATAAAGGCTGTTTTCAGGATAAGGGCTTTCTGGTATTTCAAACAGTGGACAAAATTCCAGCAAGGGTGCGCCTTTTAAATCATCGCCGGGCATGGTAAATCGTCCGGGTTGCAGCAAACTTAACCCATACTGAGGTTCTTTGCAGCAGTGCAAAAAATCCGTATAAAGTTGACTGGCTCGGCGCAAGGTAGCCTCATTCGCTTCACTCGTCAGATCGATATTTTCAAGAAAGGCTCGCCACTCGGACGACAAGGACAAGCGCGGTTCTTTTTCACATGCTGAAGCAATTTGTTCTGACCATTCCTCATAACTTAATTCTAGCAGAGGTAAATCCAATAGCCATTCTCCGGGATAATCGACAATATCTACGCACAAGGTTTTGATGGGAGAAATATGCTTGAGCAAAGGATTATTGGAGAGATAGCGAATGGCAAGTCGAATTTCACTAATACCGTTAGTCTGTTGAGGCCAAGTGGGTGGATCGCCGCATAATTGTTCGATAGCACGATCATAGCGAAATGATGGTATGTGCATATCGGGTTGCGGCATTGGCTTAGTGCCACGCAACCGCCCACTACTCACTATTTGGAAAAAGGGCAAGTGTGTGCCCTCTAGCCCGTGTAACAATTGATGCACGAGCGAAGTGATAAAAACGGTTTTACCACTGCGGCTTAATCCGGTGACAGCGAGTTTGACTTGTCTATCAAAGGTACGATTAAATGTCTCACCAAGTGGTTTTGATGAGGATGAAAAATGGGAACTCGTTTTATCATTCATATATTATTAAGGTAACAATTTTATAGAAATTTGTAGAACAGAGACCCAAAGTCAACCGATCTTCAAACGTGTATAAGGATGCAACCAATCCAATATCCCCTTGCCTACCTTTGAGATTAATTCCCCAAAGGAAAACTTAGGGTTACTTTTTCTTAAAATATTGTATGCACCGTTAACATCAGCATTAATTAAAGTTTTGTCTTTAGAACGATATAAACCCCGTTTAACTCGTTTGCCGCTGAATGAGTGTGTCTTTTTGGGCTGGTATGTTTTAGGCAAAGCATCATTATCAACAAAACTCGCTTTTGAGGTGTAACTCTCATTTATGACTTCTAGCGTAATGCCATGTAAATCAAGTTTATAACGCAATTTATTTATAAACTGACCGAGAGATAAATTTCGTAAGTTTTGATTCGTTTTTTTGCCTAAGTTGATTTGATTAAGTGATTTAGTGACATCACCAACCACAACTTTAGAAATACCCTTTTCAACACAAATATCGGTGACTTGGCGAGTTGCTTTGTGTAAATAATCAGCAATCCTCGCGTTGCGCTTATCGGTTAAGCGTTGTAAACGGTTTGACCATTTGCGATCACGAGTCTTTTTTAAGTGTGACTGAAGTTTGGAATACCGCTTATTATAATGATGGTTGATAGACTTCAACCGCCTACCATCAACAATAAAAGGCTTTTCCGCACCATTAGTCACACAGGTCGCTAGGTTATTAAGCCCAAGATCAATAGCCATAACCTTATCGTTTGGCGTGACTTTCGCAATAGTTTCATCGTCCTCATAAACAAAAATCGCTTCAAAATACCTATATTTGGGAATAACCTCAACCTGTTTAATTGTCTTGCCAACCAGTTTGGAGGGCAAGGAAAAACTCAAGCCTTTTTCCAGAATCACAGTACCATCTTTAACCTGAAAAGCTTGGTAATCATAAATCAGGTTATCGTATTGCTTGTGTTTAAACCGTGGTGGCTTAGGTTGCCCTTTGTATTTACCCGGGTTCTTTTGAAAATCATGATAACACCGGAAAAATGATTTAAAGTTCTTATCAAGCCGTCGTAATATTTTTTGAGAAACCTTTGCTTTCAATAATTTGTAATTAACCTCACCCTCAAGATTCTCAACTTGTTTCATCACTTTATCTATTTTGGGATAAGAAAAGTACAAACCCGTTGCTTCAAAAGCTTCTCTCAAAGTCCACAGTGTTTGGTTATAAAGATTTTTGGCGTGGTAAGTCAATTCTTTAAGTCGCTTGAATTGGCTCTTCTCCAAACCTCTAATCTTCGTCTTCAACGCCTTCATTTAAAACCTCAATGGCACGTTTAACACGTCTTTTTGAATAAGATTTCAAATTATTTAAGTTTCAAATTGAAAATTAACTATATAGAATTTTTTATAGACTGTCAACATATTTCAATATTTTTTATGATTATACGCGATATCAACGCGCCTGATTCTCCTGCTAAGTACCCGTCCATATATTCTTAAAAAATAAAGTTAATAAAAACACTCGTTTTCGTCGTCAAAATACCGACAAACTTTTGCACGGGTACTTATCAATAATTACACATTATGGGTTTAATTAATTTAATTTAAAGACTTAAAAATCCGATGTCTTTGAGACCTCGGATTTTTTTGAGACCTCGGATTTTTGAGACCTCGGATTTTTGATACCTCGGATTTTTTAAAACAATGGACAAGGGCCCTGAGTCATAGACAATTACCAGTTACCAATTACCAATTACCAATTACCAATTACCAATTACCAATTACCAATTACCAAAAACGGAGAAAAAGTGATGACGTTTTATCATTGGGAAGGTGAAGACTTGGTGTTATTTGTGCATGTCCAACCCCGTGCTAGTCGGGCGGGCATCGTTGGCGTACACGGCGATAAATTGAAAGTGAAAATCACGTCCGCGCCGGTGGATGGGCAAGCCAATGCCGATGTGTGCAAACTGTTTTCTAAAGTGTTTGGTGTCGCTAAGTCGCGGATCGTTCTGCGAAGTGGTCATACTAGCCGCGATAAATGCTTTTGCATCAAGTCACCGAAAAATTTACCTGACCTTATAGCATCCCCAATGCGAATTTCGAGATGAAAAGTCCCTCGTTACGAATTCCGTTTTGGTGGTGTTAATTTTATCGTGAACTGATTTTACCTATACTGCACGCGGGCACAATTTAAACTTTTAGGTAGCCCACTTGGGGGCGACATTCAACCCCTATCGGGGTTGTGGGAGGTTTTTCATCCCCCCTAGGTTTCACCTAGGGCTATTCAAATTCAACCCCTATCGGGGTTGAGGAGCGTTGCTTTTTTCATCCCTAGGTTTCACCTAGGGCTATTCAAATTTTCATAAAGTTTTTCTCCGAAAAACTTTAGCCTGAAAACCCCTATCGGGGTTGGGGAGCGTTGCTTATAAGTGGGAAAATAGAAATTGATTATAAAAGTTAAATTTGTCCCCGCGTCGGGTATAACTCAATTTAACTCGATATTCGCATCCCCTTAAATCAATTAGTAGTCGAGTAATATATTTTACTTAAGGCAAGAGGTTTTTTTCTGAAAACCCCCGTGCAAGTTAAAGCAATTGCATGAAATAGTTTTTTAAATCAATCTCATCAATCAGTTACAAATCAAACTTAAAGTGTTACCTGAAGTTTGGGGAAGTGCAATTGCTTTTAAAGGTTTGTAAACGTAGTCTATTGAGGTAAACTAGGATTTTTTAGAGCAGTTGTTTTCGTTATTATTGTTCACTGCGAATGGAGAATGACCAATTACCCATTCGCCATTCGCTATTGACAAAAGGAGACTTATTCAATGCGTTTAATCTTATTGGGCGGCCCCGGTGCCGGCAAAGGCACTCAAGCCAACTACATCAAAGAAAAATATGGTATCCCACAAATCTCCACTGGCGATATGTTACGCGCCGCCGTTAAGGCTGGAACTCCTCTAGGTTTACAGGCCAAAAAAATCATGGATGAAGGTGGCCTCGTGTCAGATGAGATTATCCTTGGTTTGGTGAAAGATCGTATTAAGGAGCCTGATTGTGCCAACGGCTTTTTGTTTGATGGCTTTCCACGCACCATTCCACAAGCTGATGCCATGAAAGAGGCTAGTGTTGGCATTGATTACGTCGTTGAAATTGCCGTTGATGATGGAGAAATCGTCAAGCGCATGAGCGGACGGCGTGCACATTTAGCCTCTGGGCGCACTTACCACATCTTGTACAATCCACCTAAAGTGGAAGGCAAGGATGATGTCACAGGCGAGGACTTGGTTCAACGCGATGATGACAAAGATGAAACCGTCAGAAAACGGCTTAAAGTTTATCACGACCAAACAGAGCCGTTGATAGAGTATTACTCCAACTGGGCCGCCGGCGGTGATGCCAATGCCCCCAAATATGTGCGTATTGACGGTATTGGTAAGGTAGAAGAAATTCGAGATGCCATTTTCAAGGCACTCGGCTGAGGATTTAGCTGATACCTTAATCCTACTACACGCCATCTGCAACTTTATATTTAAGCGCTACGGGGTGCGACAATACCCCGCATTAAAGCGTAGTTTGAACCGCGGGGTTTTGGCAAACTTTCGTCTCAAGCGAAGCGAGAGCTGCTCGTAGTTCTGTCGCAAAAGTTGCTAGATGGCGTTACCACATAATGTAGAGCATCGATCCAAAATTTATTTAAGAAACTTGGTTTCTCAACCCTAATGTAGGGTTCTATAGCGATAGCGTGGCTTTTGGAACCCTACTGGGGCTACTGAACTGGAGTGTGAATAAAATGAAATTTGTAGGTACTGTTTTTTTGGGAGTCATCCTGTTATTTTATTCTTCTGAAGACTCCCTGCTGGAAAGCCTCTTGGAAAACGGGGAATTGCGGGTCGCAACTCGTTATGGGCTGACAACTTATTATGAACCAATAACGTTAGTGATATTTTACATCAGGTAGCCAGTCATCAAGTCCATTTTGCGGCCGCGGGTTTAACCGTCACTAAACCGCGTGAATCGGCCGTGCGTTTTGGCCCTCATTATCAAGAAATCACCCAACAACTGGTTTACCATAGAACTTCCCTATATCCACCACCGAGCCAGCTGGCCGAGTTGACCATCTATCATCAGTTAAATGTAGTCGCCGGGAGTCATCAAATTGACATTCTCAACGCGTTAAAAAAAGACTACCCACATCTGACTTGGAAAGAAGTGCCAAAGGTCGCGCCCAGTGACTTGGTTAAACAAGTCTCGGAAAAAAAGATTGAATACGCGCTGATTGATTCTAATGAAGTGGCACAAATGCGAAGGTTTTATCCTGAATTAAAAGTGGGTATTGAACTGCCCGAACAAAACCATTTGGCGTGGGCTTTTCCACGCTCGGGAAAAGATAAGAGTTTGTATCTGGCCTCTATTCAATTTTTTAATCAATTGCAACGTTCCGGTGAATTGGAACAATTGATAGAACGCCATTATGGTCATATTTATGAGGTTGATAATTTCGATTATGTCAACATTCGCACTTTCCACCGTCGTATCAAGGAACGTTTACCATTGTATCAGGAATATTTTGAAACGGTTGCGGCTCAATTTGGTTTAGATTGGCGTTTTTTGGCTGCGATAGGCTATCAAGAATCCAAATGGAATACTAGGGCCGTTTCTCCCACTGGGGTGAGAGGTTTGATGATGCTCACTCAATCGACGGCTGAAGAAATGGGTGTCAAAGACAGAAAAGACCCTTTTCAGAGCATCCAAGGCGGTACAAAATATTTTGTGGCGACTAAAAAGCGCATTCCTAAAGAAATTCCAGAACCGGACAGAACATGGTTTGCCTTGGCCGCCTACAATGTAGGATTGGGACATGTCAGAGATGTACGCAAACTCACTGAACAGTTGGGCGACAATCCTAACCGTTGGGTAGATGTCAAAAAACACTTGCCTAAGTTGACTGAACCACAGTGGTACAATCAAACTAGATATGGCTATGCCAGAGGACACGAACCGGTTCGATTTGTAACAAACATCCGGCGCTTTTATGATATCTTAGTAATGGCGGATGGCAAAATTTTCAGTGATCAGCGAACAGTTATCAGTGAACAGTGAACAGTGAACAGTGATCAGGTAATTGGTAATTGCAAGGCAGCTTCATGAAGGCAGGAGTCCAAACGATGCAAAAGTTTTTGCTTGCGTCGTTTTTAGTTTGGCAGTCGTCCAAACTAACGTTTGGCAGTGCTACAAACATAAAGATTAAGTCGCTAAAGCGACTACTACAAACATAAAGATTAAGTCGCTAAAGCGACTACTACAAACATAAAGATTAAGTCGCTAAAGCGACTACGTGGGATTGCCCCTACGAACCGTCGTGTCATGTAGGGGCAATCCTTTATGGTTGCCCCTTCGATATTGGCGTATCGATAAATACCAGAAAATTTCTGCTTCAGTACTTACAAACATAAAGATTAAGTCGCTAAAGCGACTACTACAAACTGACTACTACAAACATAAAGATTAAGTCGCTAAAGCGACTACTACAAACTGAGTACTACAAACTGACTACTACAAACATAAAGATAAATACTTATAAAAAATATATTCATTTTTCATTATTCATTTTTCATTTTTCATTTTTCCCTCATGTCTTTTTTTAGCTTTCTTCGAGTCTTTATCTTGTGTATTTTCCTGTGTCTTGCGACAAGCACTAGTAGCGCAACACCGGCAACAGAAACTGGTGCAGCCCGCCCCAAAATAGGTCTCGCTTTATCGGGTGGTGGCGCACGGGGCATTGCACACGTCGGTGTGTTAGAAGCCTTGGAGGAGCTCAATGTGCCCATTGATTACATCGCTGGCACTAGCATGGGCAGTATTGTCGGCGGACTTTATGCCAGCGGCTTATCCATCCAAGAATTACGTCGTTCCGTGGAGGATATCGATTGGGATCGCATCTTCAATTTAAAGGGTGATCGGGATCAACTGTCTTACCGTGAAAAGCAAAATCAACGGCGTCTTTTCCAATTTGAATTCGGTTTAGATGAGGACTACGGTTTGACGGCCCCTTCTGGATTTGTCGGTGGACAAGATTTATTCTTGGCACTCAAACGCTTAACTAGAAATATCAATACCGATGACTTTTCTAAATTGCCTATTCCGTTCAGAGCGGTTGCCGTTGATGTCAACACGGCCGAAGTTTATTGGGTAGAAAAGGGTGATCTGGCTTTGGCGCTGCGTGCGTCGATGGCGGTGCCGTTTGCTTTTGCGCCGGTAGAAATTGACGGGCGCTTACTTGTCGATGGCGGCATACTCAATAATTTGCCGGTTGATGTGGTAAAAGCTATGGGCGCTGATATTGTGATCGCCATCAATATCTCGGCGCCGTTAGAGGAAATCAAATCAAGCCATTCATTTTTAAGCGTGGCAAAGCAATCGCTTGATGCGGCCTTGATTCAGAATACGCGGCGTGCTTTGGAAAATGCCGATATCGTCATTACACCAAACCTTGAAGGCTATGGCTCCACCGATTTTAAGAAAGGGACTGAAATGATAGCCAAAGGCTATGAGGCGGTTATCAAAAAAGCTGTTTTATTTGAAGGACTTAAATTAACGCCGACGGCGTATGCTCGTGAGCGTAGCGCATTAATAGCTAAAGCGCCGCAAACTCCAGACATCATTACCCCAGCATTTATTAAATTCACTGGGAACAAACGCACCAACACGGGCGTTTTGCAAGGCAAATTAGACGATTTGATAGGCCATCAGTTAAGTGTTGAAGACATTGAAAAGGAAACGACACGATTAATGTCTTTGAATGAATTTGAACAAATCACCTATAATATTGAACAAAATGAACGAGGGCAAACCGGGTTAGTGTTTCATGTGCGCGAAAAAGCGTGGGGCCCTCATTACTTTCGTTTGGGGCTCAATGTCAGAACGACTTTTGATGACAAAGCGGAATTCACCGCTTTGTTCCGCCATGAACGATTAAATATCAATCGCTTCGGGGCCGAATGGGTGACTGAACTGAGCGTGGGCGAAGAATATGGCTTATTTACTGAGTTTTATCAGCCTTTAGACTATCGTAGACGCTTTTTCATTGGGCCTTACGCCCGGTTTGAGCGTTTTTTTGCGTCTGTTTTTGAACACAAGCGTGGTGTCGCCGAGTATGATTTAGGACGTTCACAGTTGGGTATTGATGTTGGCATCAATTTTGGCAATGTCGCAGAGTTGCGTACTGGTTTCTTGCGTAATCATATAGAGGCCGATTTACGGATTGGTGATCCCGACTTGTTGCCCACCGGATCACTTGAGGAAAACTTACTTACCTTTAAGTTTGGTTACGATAGTTTGGATGATAGGATATTTCCCAGACGCGGCACACAGATTAATATTGCTGGCGAATTTTACGATGACTCCATTGACTCAGATAACGACTACCAAAAAACGACGTTTGGTATCCGTCGAGCTTTTCCCGTCAATCGCCGGTTCACGTTAATGACAAATGCAAACTTATTCACATTTCTTCGCTCAACGCCACCGAAATACGAAAATTTTTCAATAGGCGGTATTAACTATTTAGCTGGCTATCCCGAAGGCGACATTGGCGGCAAACACGCCTTAGTTTTACAGATGGCGGGGCTACTCAATCCTGCCGGCTTAACCAAACTGTTGCCTCCGGATTCCAACAATGTTAGATTGGCGGGGTTTATACACGCCGGCAATGCTTGGGATACTTATCAAGACATCAATGTGCAGGATTTACTTTATGGAGGTTTGGGAGGCCTCGTGTGGGACACTCCGTTTGGCTCATTTTTCTTGGGTGCCGGATATACAAAGGGGGGGCGTGTGAATTACTATCTTTCTTTGGGTAATCTATTTTGAGGTAATGGCTAATGGGTGGGGTGGTGAAAATAATTAATGATTAATGATTAATGATTAATGCGGATTAAGGGTTGAATTAATTATGCGAATTAAGGGTTAAATTGAATCTTATTAATTCAAATTCTTCAACACAGAGACACGGAGTTACACAGAGTTGCACACTTGGGTTTATAACTCTGTGAAACTCTGTGGCACTCTGTGGACTCCGTGTTGAAAATAAAATCATGGCCCACAAAATAAACGCAAAAGACGCAAAAGACGCAAAAGAAATTTTTCATGAGACCAATTACCAATTACCAATTACCAATTACAATTACCAATTACCACACTTTAGCATCTCACCCAAATAGTGTATATTGATAAACTAACTCATCCACAGCGTCATAAGAGGTAACTGAAAAATGGGACTATTTGACATGTTCAAAGGCGACACAGGGGAAGTGACTCCCCACTTCGCCTTCGCAACTTCACTCATTTACATGATAGGTGCCGACGGCAAAGTCGAAAACGAAGAAGTTGGACAACTGTTAGCCGTCTTGGGCGGTGAAGAGAGCGGTGGCGCGATTGGGGTTGGTGCCAACAACCAACAACTCTTGGATCGCGCTTTTAAATATTATCAAAAAAACTCGGTAGACACGTTTTTATCGGAAATGACACCGCTGCTTACCGATGCACAAAAAATGTGCATTTTGACGAATATTATCGATTCCTCCCTGTCAGATGGTGAGGCTGCGCCGGAAGAACAAGAGTTGTTCGCTAAATTTTTGCAAGCGTTCAATATTCCCGAAGAACGCTTCCAGCCTTTCTTTGACGTGATAGCCCTCAAGAATGATCGTGCCGTGTTTACTAAAACTGATCATCCTAGCAACGAACCCGGCTATACCGTACAACTGAAATTCTAACCTCATCATTCTCTCCCTCACCCTAGCCCTCTCCTTATGGAGAGGGAAGACGCAAAATCGACTGATTTCGTTTTATTAACACATCCGATGTTTAGCAAACATCGGATGTGTTTTCCAAGTTAAAGCTAAAGCTTTGGACGGAATCGCTAAAGCTAAAGCTTTTGGAGGCCTTCGCTAAACTTGCCTTTATCAAAAACGTCCATGCACTATCATACGATCTATTTTGGCTTTGAGTTCACAATTATTTATTACTATTGAATTTTTCAATTGATATTGCTGTTGTAAATGACTTAGATTTAAATGTGTTCTAACCCGTACCAAGACTTCTTGCCGTTGAAAGGGTTTTGTGATGTAATCCACTGCACCTACTTTAAATCCTTTGACTTTATCGACGGATTCCACTAATGCGCTTATAAAAATAACAGGAATGTCTTGAGTTTGTGAATCCGCTTTGAGCCGCCGACACGTCTCAAAACCATCCATGATCGGCATCATCACATCTAACAAAATTAAATGTGGGCGGCGATTTTTAACCATGGAGAGGGCCATTTCGCCATTTTCTGCGACAGAAACTTCAAAGTGATTCTTGGTCAAAAGGCGGGATAATAGGTCTGTATTGAAAGGCGTATCATCGACAATGAGAATGTGGGGAGATTGTGGCATTATCATGCTTAATATCGTCTTACAATTATTGAAATAAATTTGCGCCGCTGTATCATTTTCATTCGACTCAAGGACTTTATCAAAAAAAACCAATGCTTCCTCAAACTTTTCATTATGAAAACATTTAAAACCTTGTTCAAAATTTGTTTGAGTTTCTGATTTCAGTTTGATGCCAGGGGGAGAATTGCCATCAAAAACTTCATAAACCGTCACAGTTTTGGTTTTCCCTTTGACAGTCACACAATCAATAACCCGAATGTGATATTGCGAAACGTCAGTTAAGCTTGAATAGGTTTGCTCTGTGATTAACAAGGGGGTACCATAAATCTTTGTTAAACCTTCAACCCGTGAAGCTAAATTAACCGCATCCGAAATCACCGTCCCATCCATGCGATTTTGACCGCCAACAGTACCGAGCATCAAAGGCCCCGTGTGGATGCCAATGCCAATGTTAATTAGCTGATAGCCGGCCCTTTGTCGTCCTTGATTATAATCAACCAGTTTTTTTAACATGGCAATCGCCGCCTGCACCGCATCATCGGCACAGGTTGGAAACAATGCCATAATCGCATCACCAATGTATTTATCAATAAAGCCATTATATTTATCAATAATGGGTTCCATTTGGGTTAAATAACCATTGATAAACTTAAAATTTTCTTGCGGCGTCATTGTTTCGGAAAGCGTCGTAAATCCACGAATATCGGCGAACATAGTGGTCATGTTTTTTTCGACGCAATCACCCAACTTTATCTTGTCATATTCTTCAATATTTAAGAGTTTTAGAAATTGAACAGGCACAAATTTATAGAAAGTGGTTACCTTTCTTTCCAACTCTTGGTTTTTATCAGTAAGCTGTTTTTCTCTAAAATAGCTTTTAATCGCTTCAGAAACGGTAAAAACAAGGTCTTCGTTTTGCCACGGTTTTTTGATATAGCGATACAGTTTGGCATGTTTAAGAGTATTTTCCACCGTTTCCCGATCCGCTTGCCCAGTCAACATCACCTTGACAGTGGCTGGAGAAATGGCGTGAATAAGTTTTAACAGTTCATCACCCTTAATATCGGGCAAAATGTAGTCAGAGATCACCACGGGAACTTCATAATTCTCTTCTAGCAATTGTTCAACTAACTCGAGTGCCTCTTCACTGCATTCAGCCGTTTCAATGAGATATTGATCGCTGAATGCTTGCTTTAGCTCTATTTTCAGACTCTCAAGTATCGTTTGCTCATCATCAACACAGAGAATGACTGATTTATTTACCATTTTACTAAATCGCACCTTGAGCTTTATGGAAATATAGTGAGAGTACGGATTGACGGAATAAACTGATTTTTTATAATTATACCTAGCACAGTTACTTCGTTTTACATACCCCCAGTCCCTATCAAGAGGCAATGCCATATCGTAACGAATAAATCCATACCGCCACGTTTGTAGTAGTCGCTTTAGCGACTTTTGTTTGTTTTAGGCGATAAATCGCCTACTACAAACGGAAAAACTGGAGCAAAGTTTGGACTCCGGTTTGGGGATTTCAATTTCTCAGGCACATCCATTTGTTATTATATAATCTATTTTGGCTTTGAGTTCCAAATGAGTTATTTTTATTAAATTTATTAATCTCGATTGGTTTTGTAAATGACTCAGCCTTAAATGTGTTTTAATTCTGGCTAAAACTTCTTCCGGCTGAAAAGGTTTAGTGATGTAGTCTACGGCACCGGCTTGAAAACCTTTGACTTTGTCAGCGGTATCCGCTAAAGCCGTCATAAAAATAACGGGGATGTTTTGGGTTTGTGGTTCCGCTTTGAGTTGCCGACACGTTTCAAAGCCATCCATGCCCGGCATCATTACATCTAACAAAATTAAATGTGGACGGTTATGTTGAGCCATGGTTAGGGCACTTTTGCCATTGTCCGCGATTGAGACTTCAAAATGCTTCTTGGTTAAAATATAGGATAAGGCATGCACATCGAAAAGCGTATCGTCAACAATGAGAATGCGCGGTGATTGTGGCATCTTCATGCTTAAAATTTGCTGACAGCGTTCCAAATAAATCCGTGCGGCTTGATCTTTTTCATTGATTTGCAAGACTTTTTCAAAAAAGGGTTGTGCATCTTGGTACTCTTCCCAATGGTAAAGCACAAAGCCTTCTTCAAAATCATCGCGTGTTTGGTCTTTTAGTGCCAGAATTGGGGGCGGCTCAGCATCATAAATTTCGTAAATGGTGACAACTTCCGATTTGCCTTTGACTTTTACCGCATCAATTACGCGAATATGATATTGCAATGGATCCGCTAGTTTGAGATAGGTTTGCTCGGTAATTAATAAGGAAGTGCCGTAGTTTTTTGTTAAGCCCTCAACCCGTGAAGCTAAATTAACGGCATCCGAAATGACGGTGCCATCCATGCGATTTTTACCCCCAACGGTGCCAAGCATTAAGGGGCCCGTATGGAGTCCAATACCTATTTTAATCGGCTGTAAACCTTTACTTTGCCACCCTTGATTAGAGTTAACGAGTTGTTTTAGCATGGCAATGGCCCCTTGTACCGCATTATTGGCACTGGTTGGAAACAATGCCATAATTCCATCACCCATGTATTTATCAATAAATCCTTGATATTTATTAATAATGGGTTCCATTTGGCTTAAATAATCATTGATGAAATTAAAATTATCTTGTGGTGTCATTTTTTCCGAAAGGGAAGTGAATCCCCGAATGTCGGAAAACATAATGGTCATGGTTTTTTCGACGCAACGGCCTAACTCAATCTGGTCACAGTTTTCCAAATTTAAGAGTTTAATAAATTGAACTGGCACAAATTTATGGAAAGTGGTGGCCTTTATTTCCAATTCCTTGTTTATAAGGTCTTCGGTGTCCCACGGCTTTTTGATATAGCGATACAGTTTGGCATATTTGATAGCATTAGCCACCGCATCAATATCCGTTTGCCCAGTCAACATCACCTTGAGAGTGTTTGGCGAAATCAGATGAATGCGTTTTAACAGTTCATCACCTTTAATATCATGCATCATGTAGTCACAAATAACTAGAGGCAATTCATAGTTATCTTCCAACAATTCCTCAACTAATTCGAGTGCCTCTTCACCGCCTTGAACCGTTTCAACGATATACTGCCTTCTGAATGCTCGCTTGAGCTCTATTTTCAGAACATCAAGTATCGTTCGCTCATCATCAATACATAGAATGACTGGTCGATTCATCATTTTGTTTTCATCACAGCTTCTATTTTCTTACTCATCCCGGATCACATGCCGAAGCACGATCAAAGTTTCCATGATAATTCACTGTCTGTTGATAGCCGAAGCTGCAACTAGACCACTGGATGGGCTGTCTCATCCGATCGGCGACAACGTTCTAGCAAAATTTGCTTCACCTTTGCGAAGGGAAGCCATCGATGAAGTTCCTTATCATCTAACCTCGCTTTCACATTGACCGCTGCGTTCAAGGGAGCGATCATAACCGCCCCGCACCCGGAGGCACAGTGAAACTTGTCCCCAGTACGTTTGCCGAGACAACCGCACTTTGAACAAATTTGAGAGGTATATGCCGCATTGACTTGAACAACCCTAGAACCTCTTCGGGATGCCACTATATCAATGGCCGAAGCCATCAAACCTTTGACCCAACCGCTTAATCTACGATTGGCATTCTTTCCATAACTTTTTGACTGAAATGTTTTTGTTAAGTCCTCACAAACAATAATCTTTGCCTTATCAACAACTTCATTAACTGCGGTAAATACAATCGTTTTAACTGCGGCAGTATGTCTCTGTTTGCGCCGGTTAAGCTTTTTTCTACCCAAGTTGTGTTTTCGAATCCTTTTGGCTTTTTTGGGATTCTTTTGCTCAACCTTACCCAAAACAGCCTTAATCTTATTGCGTCTTTGGTATTTTTTCTTTAGATAATCAGATTCTTTTGAAAGAGTTTCACCTAATTTTTCGCCATGAAAATCGCCATCAGAGTCTACAAACGCTTCGGTGTACCCCTTATCAATACCAATTTCTTTGGAACCACAAGCACGGTCATCAGTGTTGTCTATTGTGTAATGAATTTCAACTTTGCCGTCACGCAAAATTAACCTAATTTGTCCAGTTATGGAATAATTGGTTCCGACAGGAATGGCAATGCGCTTACATCTTTTTAAGCTAATGACTTCAATATAATTTTTTCCATTATGCGAAAAACACTTATAACTGCCAGGTTCCAAGACAATTTGATTAAAAGTGTGATTTTTACCCTGTTTCCAATACTGACGCATTAATCGGCGCAAATACGAGTCATTAATCCAAACAGAATCCTTTTTTAATTTTTTTAATAACTCTTTACGCTTATCCTTATCATCAATATTTCTAAAAATATGACGAGCGACTTTTTCTTTGGCGGCTTCGCGGTTGGCTTTTATGTTATCCAGACTATCAGATAACGTGGCTCGCCATATTCGTTGCGGTAAATTCTTGACATGTTCATCAGCAATCCAGCCATCACGTACCGGACGAAACTTGGCACCAAGTCCACCAATCGAGCCATAATTGCGCCACACTTCTGTGCGGATCGAACCGCATAGTGAAGCGATTTCATTTAGCGCGTCATATTTGGCTTGGTTGAGGTCATCGCTGTACGCAATTCGAGTGACTTTTTTAGCTTTTTTCATTTTGTTGTTCCAATTTTTTTTCAGTCATCAAAAATAAACTTCTTTATTTTAGATGTTTATTAAACAGAATGTTAAGCTTTTTTTGATTGACATTTTTTCTTCACCAAATTTCTTAGACAAAATGGATAAGAATGGTTAAAGGTGAGTAAGAAATTATGTGCTAGACAATGCACCTTGGAGTCTTTCCAGCCGTTAGTTTTGTTTGTAGTAGGCGATTCATCGCCTTTTTATCGCTGCCTTGAAAGAAGTGGCTTTTGCAACTACTACAAACGAATTATGTACCTCTATTTGTTCATAAAATACCTAGCACAAACCTCCAAGTATGCCTTACTTGGAGGTTTATCATAATTTTAGCTTTGAGTTCCAAATGAGTTTTTTCACTTGACATTAGCAGCCCTATAAACCTCGTTTAAATGCGTTTTAATCCGTGCTAATATTTCTTCGTATTGAAAGGGTTTAGTGACGTAATCAACCGCCCCGGCTTTAAAACCTTTGACTTTATCGACGGTATCCGTCAGGCTGCTCATAAGAATAATAGGAATATCACGGGTTTGTGGCTCCGCTTTTAAACGCCGACACGTTTCATAACCATCTATACCCCCCGGCATCATCACATCTAATAAAATTAAATGTGGACGGTTATGTTTAACCATGTTAAGGGCATTTTCGCCACTTTGCACCGTTGAGACTTCAAAGTTGTTATTGGTCAATAAATGGGACAAGACGACTGCACTGAAAGGCGTATCATCAACAATGAGGATGCGCGGTGTTTGTGGCACTCTGCTTAATATCTTCTGGCAGTGATTTAAGTAAATTTGCGCTGCAAAATCAGTTTCATTCACTGCTAGGACTTTCTCAAAAAAAACAATGGCTTTATCAAATTTTTCCTGATGAAAACATAAGAAACCTTGTTCAAACTCGGGTAAGGTTTCTGATTTCCGTTTGAGCTTCAATTCCGAATCTGCATCAAAAACTTCATAAACCGTTACCGATTCCGTTTTTCCTTTGACATTCACAGAGTCAATCACCCGAATGTTATATTGCGAAACGTCTCGCAATTGCTGATAAGTTTGCTCGGTGATTAACAAGGAGGCCCCATAAGTTTTGGTTAAACCTTCAACCCGTGAAGCTAAATTAACCGCATCCGAAATCACCGTGCCATCCATACGATTGTGCCCTCCAACGGTGCCAAGCATCAGTGGCCCCGTATGGAGTCCAATGCCAATTTGAATGGGCGGATAGCTGGCGCATTGCCGGCCTTGATTATAGTTAACCAGTTGTTTCAGCATGGCAATCGCCGCCTGCACCGCATCGTCAGCACCAGTGGGAAACAATGCCATAACCGCGTCACCAATGTATTTATCAATAAACCCATTATATTTATCAATAATAGGTTCCAATAAGGTCTTCGGTGTCCCACGGCTTTTTGATATAGCGATACAGTTTGGCATATTTGATAGCATTAGCCACCGCATCAATATCCGTTTGCCCAGTCAACATCACTTTGAGGGTTGCCGGCGATATCTGATGAATGCGCTTTAATAGTTCATCACCTTTAATATCGGGCATAATATAATCAGAGATAACCAACGGGAGTTCACAGTTATCTTCTCGTAATTGCTCAACCAACTCTAATGCCTCTTCACCGCATTCGGCTGTCTCAATGAGACACTGATCGCCGAAGGCTTGCTTAAGCTCTATTTTAAGACTCTCAAGTATTGTTTGCTCGTCATCAACACATAGAATGACGGGTTGATTCATGATTTTGCTAAGCCCGATTTAATGGTTTCAATTAATTCCTTTGCATTCCAAGGCTTGTATAAGCAACGATGTAAGTTGGCTTGGTGTTGGGCTCGTTCAATCGCCTCGCTATCCGCTTGCCCCGTTAGCAAGACTTTGATAATGTTTGGGTATTTATCATGGACACGAATGATAAATTCGTCTCCCTTCATACCCGGCATTAGCCAGTCAGAGACAATCACGAGAATATCTATGTTGTCCTCGTGCAGTTCCTCAATGATTTCCAGTGCTTCATCGGCGCTTTCAGCCATTTCATAGAAGTAAGTGTCACCAAATTCTTGTTTGAGTTGTATCTTAAGACTCTCTAGTACCACGACTTCATCATCGACACATAAAATCACCGGTTTAGACATGAGGTTTTTTCCTTGTTTGGATTGTTATTTGTCTGCTGACATTGCAGCGGGGAGAAGGAACGTGCCCTTTCTATACTGATGAAAAATGAAAAATGAAATAATGATAAGTATATAATTTTTATATGAATTTTATGAAAAGTTCCTTTTGTCATTTTCACGGATTTGAAGTACGTTTCGTATATACTAATTAAAAATTAAAAATTAAAAATTAAAAATTAAAAATGAACATAATCTCGCTCCGTTGGGGCTTGCCAGGTAGGTACACTGGCTTTCCTGGGGCGGTGCCCCAATGCCACACAGTTTGCGGAATTAGAAACAAATAATCCCCCCCCGCCTTTGGTAAAGCCGTCGTCTAATAGCTGAAGTGCCCTAAAGGGCACTGAAGACTCAATGCCATATCGTGTGCTTATGAAAAAATCCTGAATTTAC
>NBMI01000178.1 GCA_002085445.1 Candidatus Parabeggiatoa sp. nov. 2 | reverse complement strand
ATGAGACTGTTATATTCATTGGCATCTAGGATAACTACCGATTGACTTTCGTTCCTCACCACCGAAATGACTTCATGGTTTTGGTTGACACGGTTAAATACGCCAGTGAGGTTTGTTTCCATTTCAGGTCGGCTGATATTTGTTCCATATATATAAATTACCTTGTAAACATGAACGTGCGGTTTCTTAAAACGGGTTTCGAGAAATCCGCTGGGCGCAATCAATGAACGAAATGTCATAAGCATTGTTTGTTATTGTGACTAATTTCTCGCTAATACCAAAGCAGCAAGCGTTGGATTCCAGCGCTCGCCAAAGCTGAAGCTTTGGACTCCAAAGTTGCAAAGAAATGGGTGCTCAGAGTACAACGAATTACGCGGATATGGACTCCAAAGTTGCAAAGAATCCTGAATTTACCAGTCCCCTTTAGGGGACTTTAGCTTTGAGACAACGGCTTTACCAAAGGCTCTTTCTCGTTTATTTCTTAACTTAATGGCATTGAGGTAGGGGATGTGTTGTGGGTATATTATTTGGGAAGCTCTTATCCGGTTTTTCGTTTCAAATAATCTTCAAGAATGTACACAGCCACGCCACAAAAGCGTTTTAGTTTTCCGTGACTATCTTTAGTTTTGTAGTCTTCCATTTTCTGTTCGATTTGATCTTTTCCAAGTCCATTAATGCTCTGAATAAGTGCGAAAATAAAATCTTGTCTTTTTCTTGAAAGACGCTCGGCATTGAGATTCAGGACTTCAATGGTAGTTAAAATGGTTTTTTGTTCGGCATTTAACTTGTTATAATTATCACAGTAATCCTTATATCGTTTTAAACTACCGTAGGGTAATATTTCACCGCTTCTGTTGTAGCGAAAATACTCGCTGCACTTTGGATCTGAAATATATTTAGGAATCAGTAAATGAGCTTTTTTAATATCGCAATGTTGTTGCTCAGGTGGGAGCCCATCAGAAAAATTGCAAGCTGCAAACAGATTTGAGTAGTTTAATTCCTCCTCTTTAAAACGGCTTTGAGGCAAAAAGTGTTCTCTCCTTAAACTATTTAAAGAAATTTCTTCCATGCAGTAACAACACAAATAGCCCTGCTCTTTGAGTAAGGCTTTATTTAAATATTCTATGACTGGTTTATCTAAATTGCTGTATGAAGGGTGGATATTGGCCCGTTGTTCTTTTTCTATAAAGGCTCTGAGCGAGGCAGGCTCTTTACTTTTTTTTATATATTTCATTGTGTTAAGTGTTTTTAAAAATTCAATGTGTTTTTATGATGTCATAAAAATAGATTTCCAGAAACCCAGTTTTTGCCAAAAACTTGGTTTCTCCTTTATGAAAAGAAACTTTGTGTCTTATACCAATACCTTTGCCAACTCAAAAAAGTTACTGTAAGTGATTGATTTAAATTGCTCATGTCAGATCGAGAGGCGGGAGGAGGGTTCAGCATTTAAAAGCTCGAAATGACATGGGGTGCGATTTTGCGAAGGTATTGTTATACTTGAATAGATTTCATCGTGTTATTCAACAAAGTTGATTAATACATCCGCTCTGACTAGTTCAGGGTCTTCAATACCTAGATGGGTTTCTAAGGTTTTTCTCAATGCCAATGCTTCTTCCGATTGGCCTTTCCCTTCTTCAATCAAGGTTAGATAGTTGTCTAACGTGTCTTGGATGGGTTGAAGTCTTTCGGTTGTGCCCATCGCCAGTTTTAAAATATTATTCACGTCCCGCCCATAAGTATGATTGGTACGGTATGCTTGGTTGTCTTTTAGCGTAATCACATTGTCGGCCACGGTGCTGAGTATTAATGGTGAGTGGGTTGTGGCAATAAATTGTATGTTGGGAAAGGTGGTTTTTAAGTCCAAAATGATTTTTTGTTGCCAAGCGGGATGAAAATGTAAGTCGATTTCATCAATTAAGACAACGCCGTCTGTATCAGAAGTCGCTCTTGTGCCTAAATGTGGATTTAGAATGGTACAACGCCAAGCTATATCTGCTACCATTGCAAGCCGATTTCTAACGCCATCACTTAGTAATTTGAACGGTAAAATCCTACCGTCTTTAAACGCCATCATTAGGGCATCTTCATTTAAATCAAAATAGAGTTTTTGGCACTCAGATATGCAGCAACTCACCGCTTTTCTGACTGTTTCAAGTTCAGCCGGCGTTTTGCCTTGTTGTAATGCCACTAATTCTCTGCCCTTAAACCATTGGGTAAAAAAGCGATTATTTGAAGTAGGATTCAGTCCATTGTCGTATCCTTTTATTCTTGAGCTTTTAGCCACTAAGCCGGTTTCTTTGCCATTCATCCAATGTCTTTCGGCGGAATAGTAGGCTATCACGGGTAAATTCCTGTTTTTTCCGGCTCGGACTTGTTCTTGAAGTTGTTGAGCTTTTTGTTTGATATTTTTAGAATTGACGACGGTGGTTTTGTTGTTGATACCTTTTCGTTCTCTTAGCCAGGCTAATTTTTCACCGGCCATTTGTGCCCAACATTCTACTTGAACGGGAAATTGAGGTTCAATATGGTTTTCATAGTTGACAACGCGAATATCATCATGCTGAATGTCACGACTATTGATTCCGTCAATCCCCAAGAAAAAAGAGGCCGCGGCAATACTTAAGCTTTCTAACACGGCCGTTTTGCCGGTGCCATTGTCGCCAATGAGGATGTTGAAGTGAGGCTGAAAGTCTATTGAAATGTTTTCAAAGCCTCTGAAGTTTTTGAGTCTGAGTTGGTTGATTTTCATTTTTTTTAAATTAGGTATACTAAGCGCCGTCAGAAATGCTAATAGTGAATTGTGAATTGTGAATAGTTAATTGTTAATGAAAAGCTAATCAATAAGTTATTGTTTTTTAAATAGGAGGACTAAAAATGGGATCACGTTTTAGAACCCGTTGGAACCTCCTTTTCACCACCCCACCATAAATCTTCAGCTTTGGATTCCTCGCCAAAGCTGAAGCTTTGGACGTAAGCAAAGCGCCAAAGTTAAGTCGGGCTAATAAATCCTATTTTTTGCAAAAATCGGATTTATTGATGAGAATTTCTTTATTCTTTATTATGATAAGAAATTCTGAGGTGAGTGAGGTGGCCTGTTGCTATTTGGCTCTCACACTTTTTTCAATTTCCACTTGACACAAGGCGAGTTGGGCTTCGGCTTTTTGTTTATAGGCCGAACGGAGTCCCAATTGATAACCAATCGCGCCGCCTATTGCCGAAGATCCAATGGCCATACTAACCATTTTAAAAGCACCATAGCCCAAGCTGCCGCCCAATAATACGCCTAAAGCCGTATAAGAAATAATTGACCAGTCAGCGGACCGGTAAAGGTTCTTGACAAATTCATCAATTTCTTTAGTGTCATAATGTCTCTTTTTTGACTCAAACAGATTTGGTAGGATATTTGTTTTCATGTTATATTCTCGCTGGTTTTAGTCGTTTAACGGAAAAATGGCTTACTCTTACCTGATTATTGAAGTTTATAAAACAGGCAAATCAAAAAAATCCGATGTCTTTAAGACTTCGGATTTGATAAACGAATTCTCAGTTGGCTTATAGTATAGTACAGCGAATTACGCGGATAAACGAATTCTCTTTTGGCTCATAGTATAGTACAGCGAATTACGCGGATAAACGAATTAGGTGTCAGTGCCTCGCCAAAGCTTCAGCTTTGGATTCCAGCGCTCGCCAAAGCTGAAACTTTGGACTCCAAAGTTGCAAAGGAACCTTCAATCTTGGAAACTTTATTTTAGTTTGTTCACACGGATAAGTTGATTTTCTAATGACGTATACGTTAGTAACTTCAGATGAATTCGCTGAGCCAATTGAAATGGGTGTTTGTGATCTTCTCTACAAACAATGATGCCTGCATGTTTTTTGACACGTTTATGTAACTGAATAAAATCATTGCGATTTTGAGTAATGACGGCCCGATTTAGCTTGATGGCATAAGCGAGTACGTCGGTGTCAGGTATGCGTTGATCAGCTTGCCCCGCTTCACGGACAGTCAACACATCATGACCCAATTCCGTTAATTTTTCTACAACGGTTTTAGGAAAATTTTCATCCGCATATAATCTAGTCTTCATCATCTTGTAGGGCAATCGCTTGATCAATTTCGTCTTGATTGTGTTGATAATAAATCCAAACGGCCTCTAAATCGGTTTGAATAAGGCTTGGATACTCCTCAAGTAATTCATTATCTGTCGCGCCTTGGGAGCGAAGAGATACAAGCGTCCATACTGGGATACGAGTATTACGAATACAAGCATGTCCACCGCATACGCCCCTGGTGTGTCGAATGATCGTTTCGTTCTCGTACACCAACGTAGATTCTTGAGTTGGTGTTGCTGGAGAACTGGAGGCTTCGGTGCAAAGACTAATAGTTTCTTCTAATATCCGTTTCAATCTTTGTTGTTGTTCCTTTGGGACATTCAAATAGGCCCTCGCAATTTGATCACTGACATCATGGATGTGTAAGGTTGCCATGAGATTTTCTCCATCAATAGTTCGATAATGCTAGGCTAGGCTGATATACTGTCCAAGTTAGCATTTGGTACCTCAGCATCGTTTGTAATTGTTAGTGAGTATAGCGTATTTATCCAGTAATGACTACTTTCTATTTCTGCGGAGTGTCGAAAATTTCGCTCATAGTCTAGTACAGCGAATTACGCCGATAAACGAATTAGGTGTCAGGTTTGCTGTAGTACGCCTGCTCAGAGTACAACGACACAAGCGCGGATAAACGAATTAGGATCAACTTACCCTCATTCGTTTATCCCCGTAATTCGTTGTACTTACATTGTCTGTGAATACCCCGAAAATACAAACCCGGCCCAATAATAATACCGATTAGTACAGCGAATTACGCGGATAAACGGGTTAGTTGGCGGTTTTTTTATAGGTTCAATTTGGTGAGAAGGCCCATAAAATTAGATAATTACGCATATATACGTAAGGCCTTCAGTACCTTTTGGACTCCTGCCGAACGACTGCCAAACTAAAGTTTGGACTCCTGTTGTACTGTTAGGAGGGATTTTGGTTTTCGTGAGGTGATGCTGCCTGCATGAGTAGCGTGCTGGCCTTTTTCTTATATAAACTGCTGTCAAACGCGTTCAGGATCAGAAAGTTACTTTGTGAATCAGTGATTCGATGACGAATAATGTTTAAGGCTTTTAGTTGATAGCGGGGAATTTTGAATTTGTCAAGAAGTTGCACTGCCTGTTCGGCGGTAAAAGTATTGCGGTAAGCGGCCAGTTCGACGAGGTAGAGTTGTTCTTTGGGAAATTTCTGATTGGAGAGTGCCTCCAACAATTGGGAAAAAGCGGACGCTTCCATCGGTGCTGGCATGTCTACCGCTTCGGATTCTTCGTCTAGTCGCTTCCTTCTGACGGCGGGTTCCACGTCTTCTGGTTGTCCGAGTAATTCACCTGCTTTTTTCTGATCTTTAGTAAAGGTAAACGCTTGGATAATCTGAAAAGTGTTTTCTCTATCGGAGATTCGAGGGCGGAAAATTTTTAGTGCCCACAGTTGTTCTTTGGGAAACGTTAATTTGTCAAGAATCTGCGCTACTTGGGCGCAGGTAAAAGTGTTACCGGCAGCAGCGGTTTGTATAAGGGCTTTTTTATCTTTGGAAGCGCCCTGCTTATCCAGAGTGTTTAGTAGTTGGGAAAACTCTAACGGGTTCATAGCCATTTCCACATTTATGGAGTCCAAAGCTTCAGCTTTGTATTTTCGGCAATCCTTTATGGTTGCCCTCACCGAAAAGCGGTACGATATGGCATTGACTCAAGAGGGTACGAGAACAATGACAAAGAAATTATCTTGTCTCAATCGCCAGTGTTGGCCTAAACCTCCGAAGTTTTGAAAACCTTGGAGGTTTTTTTTTGATTACAACCGCCTACATTGGCATCCTCAAAAAACGATTTTGATCCACAATTTTCTGCTATATATATATATCAATCGCCAGTGTTGGCCTAAACCTTCGAGGTTTTTAAAGGAGGTTTTTTAAAAGTTCAATTATTATACACATATATGGCACAGAGTTACACAGAGGACAGTGATAAAAAATGCACTAAATCCATGTCGTTATTTGGATGCCGAAAATACCCTTTAATTTGTATGGCTATTGGCACCGGTTTGGGGGCCATAAAATAGTTTGCATGGTTTCAAATTAAAGTCTGGCCCTACAAACTACAACAAGGATTGTATATAATAAAGGATAAATCTCGGCTTTTATTCAAAATTTAACCCTTAATTCGCATTTTTAATTTTTCATTTTTCATTGGCACCGGTTTGGGGGCCATAAAATAGTTTGGATGTTTTCAAATTAAAGTCTGGCCTTATAAACGACTACTACAAGGATTGTATATAATAAACGATAAATCTCGGCTTTGATTCAAAATTTAACCATTAATTCGCATTTTTCATTGTTCATTTTTCATTGTTCATTGTTCATTGTTCATTGTTCATTGTTCATTTTTCATTTTTCATTAGTATAATTCACCGTCCATTCACAGGAGTTTAATGATGATGAAAACTTTTAATATTGTCACTGCTACCCTATTCGCGCTGTGTATCATCAGCCTCACAAGCTGTGCCGGCAGCGGCGAAAAAAAACCTTCAACCTTTGGAGAAGAAATGGTCAAACTGGGTGAGCAATGGGTTGAAGGTGAACAGTTAGTTAAAAAAGGCGAAGATATGATAGAGGAAGGCAAAGCTAAAATCAAGGAAGGCCAACAGTTGGTGAAAAAAGGCCAGCAGATAATGAAAGAAAGCGAAAAAATGTCAAAGCAACGCCGCGGCAAAGTTCGATAGTATGATGAGTCGGGTTTCAATGCCATGTCGTGTAGGGGCAATCCTTTATGGTTGCCCTACAAACCGTCATGTCGTGTAGGGGCAATCCTTTATGGTTGCCCTCACCGAAAAGCGGTACGATATGGCATTGAGTCGGGTTTGGACTCAATCGAAATAAGTACGATTCCTGAAAAAGACGACTTAATTGTTTTCTAAACAATGCTTTAGCTGTTCTCCCAATACCTCGACTTGGGGTGAAACAAACAAGTTGTCATGGTATCCCAGAATCTCATAAATTTCTACATCACCAGTCGTCGCCAGTGGCGCGAATGCTGACGTGTCTTTTACACGCCATTCGCTTGCGAAAAATAACGCTATGCGTCCCTGAAAAGGCTGTGGCACATAGTTAGCGACGGCCTCTCTATAAGCATTGATAAATAACGTATAGTGAAGCTGACTTGGCAAGGTTTTTTGATGGCACTGAGTCAGCTTCTTACCTTGTTTGCCTAGTAACTTGAGTTGCACTTCTCTGACAGAACGCTGCCATTTTTGTCGGATTTTATGAAGCAGGTAGCTAGGGCCTAATTCTAATAAGTTGAGCCAGTGGTGATTTAGGCTATAGCCCTGTTGCCATTGCGGAATCCTATTGAGGAAAGCATCAAATAAAGCCAATAATGCGACTTTTTGGCCGTTAGCATGGAGTTGTTGAGCGACTTCAAAGGCGACTGGGGCATCAATGCAGTAGCCACCTAAATAGTAAGGGCCTTGCGGCTGTACGGTTTGTATTTCTTGAATACATTGTTTGGCAATCTCTTTAATGTCTGACAATGGTGTTGTGCTATCCGAAGGTTGGAGATTCAAAACATTCAGTCCATATACGGGTTGATCGGGTTCCAACAGCGGTAATAGGGCACGCGCCAAGCGGCTATTTCCCATCAAAAAGAAAGGAGGACGTGTTCCTTGGGATCGAACCGCTTCTAAGGCACGCCACGAAACGGTATTGTTTTGTGCGTGCAGGGTATTCGCTTGTTGTGCAATCGTTGGTGCTTGGAAGACTGTTATTAACGCTAGGCGCTTGCCAAAGGTTTTTTCGATTTGAGTCAGTAGCGTTATTGCTAATAACGAGTGTCCTCCCTGATCGAAAAAGTTGTCATGTATGCCGATAGGCTGGGTGCCCAAGACTTTTTGCCAAATGTTGGTGAGTTGGCGTTCCAATGGATTACGGGGCGCAATAATGGTTGCTTGGTTAAGTTCGGGAACGGGCAAGAGACGACGATTCACTTTGCCGTTGGGAAGTAGTGGGATTGCTTCTACTCTAATAAAGGCCGAGGGTACCATGTAGTCGGGCAGTTTTTCGTTGAGGAATTGGCGCAATTCGTCCATGGCAATCTTCTCTAATCCGTCTTTATGAACGGGAACCAGATAAGCCACGAGCCGTTTTTCGCCTTCACCCCGGCCCTCTCCCGGAGGGAGACTGTCCTCACCCCGGCCCTCTCCTAAAGGGAGTAGCCGAGGTTGTTCTTCCCAAAGGATGACTGCTGTTTGTTGAACAGCGGGATGTTGTCCTAGAGTCGCTTCAATCTCACCCAGTTCTATGCGATAGCCCCGCAATTTGACTTGAGAATCCTTGCGGCCGACAAATTCAAGGCTGCCGTTCGCTCTTAAACGCCCCATATCGCCTGTGCGGTAGAGTCGTCGGTTGCCATGGGGCCGAAAGGCGGCTTGTGTGGTTTCTGGTTTTTGCCAATAGCCTAGCGCAACGTAAGCACTTTTTATGGCAATTTCTCCGTATAATTCTGTTTCTTCGCCGGCTTCATTGAGTAAGACAATTTCAGTTTCTTCGACAGGATAACCAATTGGCACGGTTGGTTGAGGGTTTGAAGTCCGCTTGTTGATGAAATACTGAAGAGTGACGGTCGATTCTGTAGGCCCTAAGCCATTGATAAATAAACAGTTATCAGAAAATTGCTGTTGATATAACTCAACATCGCTTTTATAAACTTCTTCGCCTCCTAACACAATGAGACGCAACTTGGGAAAATGATCGCCTTCCGTCAGAGTGCTGATAAAGTGCCGATAGACTGTGGGTGTCGAGTGATAGATGGTAATCTGTTGTTTGTTGATAAACGCGTTGACGGGATTGGCTAGACTATCCTCTTTGATATTAATGGGGTATAACGTGGCGCCGTTTAATAAGGCCGCGAAGATATCCATCACCGCGGCATCAAAGCTGTAAGCTGGCAGCAAGGTGAGTTTGTCATCGGCATTGATATGCAGGTTATTGGTGTAATTTCTGATAAAATGCAGAACGTTACGGTGGTTTTGGACAACGCCTTTGGGTTGCCCGGTTGAACCAGAAGTATAAAGTATATAGGCAATGGTATCTGGTGAAAATCTCTCCCGGCTTCCCTTTTGTAACGGGTTAGGCGAGATTTGGTTAATATTAATGACGGGCAGAAGTTCGCGCGAGAGTTCTTGAGCCAGTGCCAATTGCTTGTGATTGGTTAAGACAACACTGGCTTGCGAATCTTCTAGTATGTAAACCAGCCTTTTAGCCGGCAACTCTGGCGCGAGTGGTACATAAGTCAAACCGGCTTTTAAAACGCCAAGGATGCCAACAATCATTGAGGCCTCATGTTCAAACAGTAAGCCAATGTTTTTTTCACCACCGATGCGGTGTTTTAATAGCGTTCGAGCGACTTGATTGGCTTGCTGATTGAGTTCTAAGTAAGTCAATGCCTCATGCTTGGTTTTAACCGCGAGGTGATGAGGATATTTTTTGACTTGTTGTTCAAACCGTTCTGGAATGGATTGCTCAATGTCGGCTTTGGTGAATTCAATAAAGGGATTGGTTGGGCGGATGTTGGCATCACTGCGACACAGCCGCTGGCGTTCCGTTTTCGTTAGAAGCGGCAAAGTCGAAAGCGGTGTCTCTGGTGCAGCGACAATACTTTCTAACAAGGTTTGAAAGTGTCCAGCCATGCGTTGCATCGTCGCGGCACTAAACAGGGCAGTGTTGTATTCAAACCAGCCGGTCAACTTACCATCCCTTTCAAATAACTCAAGGGTTAAATCAAATTTAGCGGTGCCAGTGTAGATATTATCCAAACAAGTATCTAATGGTATTGTTTTCAATCCAGCCAGATTTAAATTTGGCAAATCAAAGTTTTGTAGTAGAAAAAAAACTTGAAACAAAGGATGATAGCTCAAATCACGTTCCGGCTGTATGCGATCGACTAGGCTTTGAAAGGGCAAATCTTGATTGCTATATGCAGCCAGAGCTTTTTCACGAACTTGGTTTAAAAATGAGGTAAAGCTTATCTGTCCAGAGGGATGAGTGCGAAATACTAAATTATTAATAAATACCCCGATTACGTTTTCCCATTCGACATGTTGTCGCCCTGCCACGGCGGTGCCAACGGTTAATTCTGTTTGCCCGGTATAGCGATATAACAAGGTTTTAAAGGCCGCTAGTAACGTCATAAACAACGTGACATTTTGCTGATGGCTGAGTTTATATAACGCAGCGGTGAGCGTTGGCGGAATAATAATGGGTTGCCGTGCGCCTTGGTGGGTTTGTACCGAGGAACGTGGATAATCGCTGGGCAATTCTAGCACGGGCAGAGGGCTGTGCAATTGTGATTGCCAATACGCTAATTGTGATTGGTATTGTTCGCTTTGTAGCCATTGTTGTTGGCTGTGGCAAAAGTCGAGATATGAATTCCTCCTTAACCCTGAAATTTCTCCTTTTTCACCCGCAGTCGTGCCTGGATGACTTTTTAGGTTTTGTTCCATAAAAGTCGCATATAATTCAGTCAGTTCGCGTATAAAAAGGCCGATTGACCAACCGTCGGTGATTAAGTGATGGAAAGTCAGTAATAATAGATGTTCTTGTTCTTGTAAATGGAGTACAGTGATTCTAAATAAATGGTTTTGTGCTAAGTTGAATGGACGACGTACTTCTTCTGTGAGACATTGTTTGGATTCCTGAGCGCGTATTGTTTCTGGCAAACGAGTCAAATCTGTGATTGTCACGGTAATAGGACTCGGCGGCGCAATCCGTTGTCGTGGTGTGCCGGTTTCGTCGGCCTCAAATGTGGTACGCAACGCTTCGTGACGGCGCACGAGTTGGCTGAGTGCTTTTTTTAGCACTGAAACATTAAGTATTCCCGTTAGTTTAAACGCTAAAGGTATATTAAAAGTAGGCGTATTAGGGTAAAGTTGTTCAAACAGCCAGAAACTTTGTTGAGTGATGGATAGCGGAGCAGTATCAACTTCATGAGACAAAGCCTCACTTTTAATTCCAACAGGAACGGTGAGGGATTCCAATGACTTTAGAGGAACACGCGAATCAATCTGCGCCGCCAGTGTTGCCACTGTTGGTTTATCAAATAAAACACTTATCGGTATATCAGTCTGAAAAGTCTCACGCACCCGCGAAATAATCCGAGTCGCCAGCAGCGAATGTCCGCCCAGTTCAAAAAAGTTGTCGTGAATGCCTATCTGTCCCACTTTAAGAACCTCGTGCCATAAACGGGCTAATAATTTCTCAGTAGGCGTACTGGGTGCAACATAGTTATCTGTATGGCTCCATTGAGATTTATCCGGCGCGGGAAGGGCTTGACGATCTATCTTACCGTTTGGGGTTAAGGGCAAACCTTCAAGCATGACAAAAGCCGATGGCACCATGTAATCCGGCAAACGTTTATTCAGAAAGTCGCGTAATTCACTGCACGTCAGAATCGGTTCCTGCAATTTTGAGAGCACTTTTTTAGATTGACGCGCCTTTAAATCTTGCCTTGATTCTCGAATAGCGTAAAGGTAATAATTAATACCAGCGGTTTTATCAAACGACCAATCTTGTTCAACAACGGTTTGATAACCCTGTTTTTCAAACAGGGTGAGAACTTGTTCAAGACGGCCGTTTATGTCATGCACTTCTAGCGCGATCTGGTGAATCTTGTGCCAATCCGCCTCAGCAATGCCGGCAAGAACGTCCCATTCACTTTTTTCAACATTGATTTTTAGTAAGTCGATGTGTTCAATGTTGTGTTGTTGGATGATATCTGAGAGTGTTCTTAATTGAACGGTAAAGGTTTTGCTTTTAAACTTGTCGGCGAGGAGTTCTTCCAATAATTCATCATTTTGTTGAGCCAGAGAAGCAGCTTCAGCCGCACCCTGTTGATTTAGTAAGAACGACTTAACGATTTCCTTTTCATCAGCGGTATCCGCATAAAGCCCTGATAAAAAAGAAAATTTTGGGTAAAAGGTAAAATTGGCCGTGGTTGTTTGACGGGATAAGCCACAATTAAACAGTTTGGCATCTACTTCGTAGAGTTTGGTATTGAGTTCTAGTATTTCAAACACAAACGGGTTCGGTTCAAACCCATAGAGTTTGACATTGTTGCCATTGATGTGTGCAAATAGGCTAAACAGTCCAATGTTAGTGCCGACATCAAAAATACAGTCACCGTCTTTAATGGTGATGCCGTGTTTTAAATAGGCCTTAACTTCAAATATCTCTTTGTAGAGAAAGTCGGTTTCATTTTGATTGAGATGGGCAATTGCCAACTTGTTGGGCAACGTGTAGCGTGGCTTGCCGGCAATGGTTGGTGCCCGCGAGGGTTTCGGCACGATATAGCTCACTAAGCGTTTATCAGTGGCGTTTTCCGTTTGGGAGATGGCCGGGGTGAGGGCCTCTTCTCGTACCGTGACAACGGCTTGTTGAATATCCGGGTGTTGTGTCAACACGGTTTCAATTTCGCCAAGCTCTATGCGGAAACCGCGGAGTTTGACTTGAGAGTCAGTTCGCCCAAGAAACTCAAGAGTGCCTTCGGGCAGATAGCGAGTTAAGTCGCCGGTTTTATAGAGGCGTGATTCTGGATCATTATAGAAGGGATTAGGAATAAATTTTTCTGCTGTTAATTCAGGATGGTTGAGATAACCCCGCGCTAAGCCAACGCCACCGATATGTAATTCGCCGGCTTCTCCGTTTGGCACCGGTTGGAGTTGGTGATCTAATATATAAGTTTGGACGTTGGGCAAAGGGCGGCCGATGACGGGCTGAGCAGAAGTTCGCACTTGGCAAACGGTGGCATCGACGGTACATTCGGTGGGGCCGTAAACGTTGTAGAAGTGAATATTTTGTGCTAACGCTTGCCAAGTCGATTCATTAATCGGCTCGCCACCAATTAAGACGATTTTGGGCGCAGACAGTGATTTAGACAAAAGTCCGTCTGCAATCAGTAATTCCAATTGCGAAGGTGTACAATCAAAAACGTCTATTTGGTGACTGATTAGATAATCTAATAAGGCCTTTCCATCATAGCGGAGCGATTCTGGAATGATATCAACGGTATGACCATACAAAAGTTGTATGATTTGTTTTACCGATGTGTCAAAGGCTAAACTGCCATTTAAACTGACTCGAAGTGGCGCATTTTGATAATGGGCATAGATAGTTTGATAAAGGCCGTTTGACAGATTGATAACTGAGTTGTGTTGGATGGCGACACCTTTTGGTAGGCCCGTCGAGCCGGAGGTATAAATCACATAAGCCAGATTGTTGGGCGTTGCCCGATTGATGAGATTTTCGTTACGTTCCTGAGAAATGGCCCCCAAGTCGGTATCCAAACAAACGGTATAAGCGTGATGCTGAGGCAACCCAGCCATTAACGCTTTCTGAGTTAATAACACAGATACTTGTGCATCTGATAAGATGGCCGCGAGACGCTTTTTAGGATAGGCGGGATCGAGCGGCACATAAGCGCCGCCGGCTTTGAGAATGCCCAATAATCCTACTAGCATGTCTAGGGAGCGTTCCACTGCGAGGCCTACCAGAATTTCTGGCTCAACGCGTTGCCTTTTGAGATAATGCGCGAGTTGGTTGGCACGGGCATTTAAGGATCGGTAGGTAAGTTGTTGATTTTCAAACACAACAGCGGTTGCATCGGGTGTGCGTTCAACTTGGCTCTCAAAGAGTTGGTGGATGCACTGATGTTGCGGAGAGTCGAACTCGGTGTTGTTCGATTTTATTTGCATTGGCTGGTTTTGGGTGTCAATCAATGTAGGTTGACTCATAATTGGTTTTATGAAATTGATAAGTAAGTACAACGAATTGCGCGAAGTAAGTACAGCGAATTACGCGAAGTAAGTACAACGAATTGCGCGGATAAACGAATTAGTTCTGGTAAGTATAGCGAATGAGGCGAAGTGCAGCGAATTACAGAAGTACAGCGAATTGCGCGAATAAACGAATTTGTTATGGTAAGTGTAGCGAATAATGTTAGTAACGTGAGTTCTATTTTAAATATTAGTGAGTGACATCATTATTAATTCTATCAAATAGTTAGTTTTA
>NBMI01000177.1 GCA_002085445.1 Candidatus Parabeggiatoa sp. nov. 2 | reverse complement strand
CCTATTTCGGGGCGCAGCGCATGGCTTACCATTTCGGATAGCCATTCGCGGTTAATGACTTCTAAGTCGTTGTTGAGTAAGCCAATGAGTTCGCCTTGGGCATGTTCAACTGCCATATTGTTCATGTCGGCATAGTTGAAGGGGTGAGGGTAGTCGATAATACGCGCTTTATCATTTTCCTCTAGTTGCTGCATGTAGTCCAACGTGGCCGGATCATCGCTTTCGTTGTTGATGATCAGGATTTCAAAGTTGTCGTAGTCCGTTTTGTTTAAAATGCTTTCTATACAACGACTTAGAAATTCTAGACTGTTGCGCGTGGGTATAATCAAACTGACTAAGGGCAAATGAACCGGTAGAGGATATTGTACCCGTATGGTGCCTTGGATAGCCGGAGATTCGATCACCTGCGCTTCGATATTGCGCCGTTCTAAGTATTCGCTGATGGCTTTTTGGGCGGCAATGATGGCGTAGGGTTTTTCATCCGGTAGCAACGCGGTACTGCCGGCGATGGTTCGCCAATGGTATAACACGCGCGGAATATGGCGAATCTGAATGGCGCTGATTTGGTCAATCGCTCGCAGGGCGAGATCATAATCTTGTGCGCCTTCGTAGCCTTCTCGAAAGCCGGCGATTTGTTGTACTAAGGAAGTTCGATAGACGGCAAGATGGGTAATCAGGTTATGGGATAAAAACAGATCGGGATTCCAGTCTGATTTAAAGTAAGGCTCGTGGCGTTCTCCTTTTTCATTGATTTTGTCTTCGTCTGAATACCAAAGCATGGTATCGGGATAGTCAAGAATGTCTTTTGCCATCCAAAATAGGGCGTGCGGTGCTAATAGATCATCATGATCTAAAAAGGTTACAAATTCGCCCGTTACCATTTCAAGGGCGCTGTTGGAGGCGGCCGAAATATGCCCATTTTGGGTTCTGAAGGTGAGTTTGATACGTTTATCGCGCTCGGCGTATTCTTCTAGAAGGTGGCGTACATGGGGTTTAGTTGACGCATCATCGGCAATACACAGTTCCCAATGAGGATAAATTTGCTCAAGTACGGAATCAAGGGCCGCTCGTAGCCATTTTTCGTCCGTGTTATAGGTGGGCATCACAATGGAAATAAAGGGCTGTTCATCCCATTCATTGATGCGTTGCTGCATGCGCTTAATCGCTTTGCTGGTTAAGGTATCATAGTTTTGAATCCAGCGCGGATAGTCTCTTGGATTCTGCTGTAGAAGGGCTTTAGAAGGCGGCCGCAGCGTGGTTGTTTTTACCAAGGGTTCGGTTTGAACCGCCGGTGGCGTTGTTGCGCTGACGGGGGCAGGTTGCACGGCGGCAATATCCGTCTGTGACTGTTGCCACGCGGCAATATCGGCCGTCATTTCTCCAATATGATCTTGCGCGGTTAGCCCGGCTTTCTTGAACATGAGCTTCAAGGCGATTTTAGTGAAGATGCTGCCGGAGCGCCACGTCAAGGATTGAAATACGGCCTGCGTGTCTTCATCTAATGCGCCAAGCCAGTGCATGAGTTGGTGAATGTTTTGCTGTTGTTTGTCCGTTTTTTGACTGAGTGCCAAAATAGCTTGTTCTTTGTCAGCCAGCGTGTTTTGGGTTTCGTGCAAGGTAGTTTGGTTTTTTTGTAGCAGCGTTTGCAGCTGTTGTTTTTGACTGCCCAGCTCGCTGATTTCTTGTTTCAGACTGTTTGCTTGATTATCGGCCACTAACAATTGGTTTTGATATTTAGCTGTTTGCGCTTTTTGGGTTTGCAAGGCTTGTTTGGTGTCTTCAAGCGTGTTCTGTAACCCGGTGATTTCTTCAACTCGTTTGGCAATTTCGGCCTCGCGCTGAGCAATTTCTTGATCGCATTTGATGAGTTCTTGATCGCGCTTGCCGATTTCTTGCTGGAGCATGATCGATTCTTGCTTGGCGACGAGCTTGTTTTTGTATTCTTGTAAAATCTCGGCGGCACCGTCAGAGAGTTTAGGCAGGGGTTCTAGTTGAAATATACTGCCATTTTCAAAGCCCTCAACTAAACTCAGTTGTTGACGGTTGATATGGGTATTTTGTAATGGGATATCGCCGCGCTGGTGGAAGAGTTTTGGCTCGATAAAAGCCTGTATTTCTTTGTCAGAGGGCAAGCGTAATCCTTGTACATCACAGTCGAGTAACTCTTGATGTAATTTTTTGACGGCCGCCACGGGGTTATTCAGCAATTCTTCGTGAGAAACTAAGATTCTCGGCATCTCGGCGGAATGGGCTAAGCCATATAAACTATATTTTTCCCATAAAGCGACACCCAAGATGTGGGGAAAACCATCGCGCTTTTTTAAGGATTGGGCAACTTGGATAGGACTGCGATAAACGTAGACACAGACGGGAATTTCAAGTAGGGGCCGCCATAATGGTAATAACAGACAAAAACGCGGGTCTTTTGCCATCCAAGGGCGCTGGGTTTCTAGGCTAAAAATAATTTTTTTTGCTTGGGATTCAATACTGTGTTGCAATTCGGCCGTCAGTCTGTTGGCTTCAAAATCGCTGATATTGTCCCATGACATCCCTAATGAAGTGATGACTTGATCATTGAGTTGACGTATATCTTCGCGTTCCCAATAGCCTTTGGGATTGGCGGCAGTGGGGGGCATGGCGTTGTTTTCGGTGGCAAAGTAGGCGCCCATCATGTTTAATAGTCGCGCCACTGCTGAGGTGCCGGAGCGATGCATTCCTAAGACAATTATTTGCATAATTTTTTCAGTTATCTAATCAGTTATCAGTTATCAGTTATCAGTGATCAGTTATCAGTGATCAGTTATCAGTTTTAATTCGTTTATCCGCGTAATTCGTTGTACTAAATTCGATAATACGTTTATCCGCGTAATTCGTTGTACTAAATTCGATAATACGTTTATCCGCGTAATTCGTTGTACTAAATTCGATAATTCGTTTATCCGCGTAATTCGTTGTACTTACTTAACCGTGAAAACGGGAATGCGCCCAGTTTGGACTCCGCTGCCAAACTACTCCTGTGGCGGCCATGCCAAGGAAAAGTCTTCATATTCAAGAGTTAAGTTGGGGTTGTAGTAAGGATCGTTTAACAGAGTTTCGCCCCAGCGCGTTTTCATGTAGTTAAGTTCGTGTTGTAAGCGCCGATATTTTTTAAAGGTGTCGTCTATTCCGCGGCTGGCCGATTCTAGGTGGTAGAGTTCGGCGTAGGGTGTCCAGACGATTCGATAGCCGCGTTCTCGAATTCGTAAACAGAAGTCTACATCATTGAAGGCGACTTTGAGATGTTTTTCTTCGAGGCCTCCAACTTCTTCAAACACGTTGCGGCGCATAACCAGACATGCGCCAGTCACGGCGGAGTAATTTTGGATTAAAAAGGGTTTCCAGTGGTAGCCGGGGGCTTCTCTGGCGAGGAATTTCAAAGCATGTCCCGCCATGCCGCCTAGTCCGATAATGACACCGGCGTGTTGGATGGTGTCGTTAATATAATATAGTTTAGCACCGACTGCGCCAATTTGGGGCCGTAGGGCATGACTTACCATTTCTGTCAGCCATTGGGGATAAATAACTTGTAAGTCGTTGTTTATTAGGCAAATAACGTCGCCAGTGGCGTGAGTTACGCCAATGTTGTTGAGTTGTGAATAATTAAATGGGGCAGCGTGGCGAATGATTGAGACTTTGGTATTTTTTTGGATTGCTTTGAAATAGTCGAGAGTCTCTGGCTCAACGCTGCCGTTGTCCATGATAATGATTTCAATGTTTTTGTAGTCGGTTTTGTTGAGTAAGTCATCGACGGTGCCGCGCAGTAGTTTGAGTTTGTCACGAGTGGGAATAATTAAACTGACGAGCGGTGGTTTGTCGGGGAGCGGGTAAATGACGCGAGTGTGTCCGCCCATCGCTTCGACGACTTTGACGGGTTGCCTTAGGCGTTGAAAGTGGGCCTGTAACGCACACACGCCTGAGTCCTTTTTTAAGTGGGAACTTGCGGTGTGTTGACTCCCGTCTTGAGAAGGGCGGGGGGTGTGTTCAGGGAAGTCTCGCCGATGATAGAGGATTTGTGGAATATGGCGAATGCGCTCCGCGTCAATTTGTTCAATAAAGCGCAACGCTAAGTCGTAGTCTTCATTGCCTTGGTAATCCGGGCGAAAGCCACCGATGTCGTTTATGATGCTGCGCCGATATGCCGTTAAGTGGCGCAGAAAGTTTTGTGAGTAGAATAAGTCGGGATTCCAGTCGGATTTAAAGTAAGGATCGTAGCGTTGCCCTTGGGCATTGAGTTTGTCTTCATCGGTATAAATAAGATCAGTGTCTGGGTGAGCGTTGAGTGTTTGGGCGATTTTATATAAAGCGTGGGCGGGAAGTTGATCTTCGGCACCCATTAAGGCAATAAAGTCGCCGCGGGCGAAGGCTAGGGCGTTATTCAACGCGGCCGCTAAGCTGGTGTTTTGGGGGCCATCTAGCCATTTGATACGAGAGTCAACCGGCCCCTGGCCCCTTTCTTCTGGGGAGTCTGGCGCGTTATTCAACGCGGCCGCTAAGGTGGTGTTTTGGGGGCCATCTCGCCATTTGATACCAGAGTCAACCGGCCCCTGGCCCCTTTCTTCTGGGGAGTCTGGCGCGTTATTCAACGCTTGGGGGCCATCTCGCCATTTGATACGAGAGTCAACCGGCCCCTGGCCCCTTTCTTCTGGGGAGTCTGGCGCGTTATTCAACGCGGCCGCTAAGGTAGTGTTTTGGGGGCCATCTCGCCATTTGATACCAGAGTCAACCGGCCCCTGGCCCCTTTCTTCTGGGGAGTCTGGCGCATTATTCAACGCGGCCGCTAAGGTAGTGTTTTGGGGGCCATCTCGCCATTTGATACCAGAGTCAACCGGCCCCTGGCCCCTTTCTTCTGGGGAGTCTGGCAAGTTCCCTCTGGGGTGGGAATTTAGATGTGTGTTAGTTATAATTAGTAATTCAAAATGCGGGTAAATTTGTTTTTGCACCGATTCAATCGCAGCACGCAACCATTGTTCATTTGGCTCGCCAATGGGCATCAGTATTGAAATAACGGTGGAAATGGGGGGCGTTCCTTCCTTTGAAAAAGGGGAGTTAGAGGCGATTTGTTGTTTAATCCATTGGGCATATTCTCCAGTATCGTGCCAAGGATAATAAGGCAAGGCGAGTTTGCCCGGCCGCTGACTACTTTGAAAGTAGGCTTGTTTCCAAAACTCAAAGCTGGCGATAATTTTATTGATATGATCGCGGGCCGTTGGGCCGGCCGGCCGTCGGAGCAGCTTTAATATTGTCTGCGTGATGAGATGGCCTGACTTCCAAGTGATTGAATCATAAACTGCGGTAATGTCCTGATGTAATCCTTGTATCCATTGCAACAATCTAGGAATATCCTGTGTTCTCTCAGCGAGTGCTTGCCGTAGTTGAGCGATTTCTTTTTGGTACTGTGCGATTTCGGCCTGTGCCGCGGCCAGTTGCTCAGATATGTCTTTGTGTTGATTATTTTGGTTCAAAACGGTTTACCCAAGTAGTGGTTTTGGAATCCAACGCGTCAATTAGTAAAGCCCCAACCCCGAAGGGGCTTCCAGTGAATAGCTTTAGCGGAACCTGTGGTAAAGTGGTAAAGCGAATAGAATAGCCACAGGTGAAACTGTCGTTCTTCGCTCCGCGAGATAAACCTGTGGTAAAGGTAAAGCGCCAACCCCTTTGGAGTTGTGGCGGTTAGTTCGATTTGTTCTCCATCTTCACACTCAACCCTGTCGGGGTTGTGGGTTTGTTCCCCAAGTTTGTTTCATTTGGGGCGTATCGATTGCAACCCCTTCGGGGTTGCGCTTGACTTGATATTTTCCACCGGTTTATCTCGCGGAGTTTCACCGGTGGCGTATCGATTGCAACTCCTTCGGGGTAG
Source organism: Candidatus Parabeggiatoa sp. nov. 2 (assembly GCA_002085445.1). GTDB lineage: Bacteria > Pseudomonadota > Gammaproteobacteria > Beggiatoales > Beggiatoaceae > Parabeggiatoa. The sequence goes on along the minus strand of NBMI01000177.1, from coordinate 11,850 downwards.
TTTTATCCTTTATTATAACGAATCGGCCTGTAGTTTGCTTTTTTGGACTCCTGCCAAACGTTAGTTTGGACGACTGCCAAACGTTAGTTTGGACGACTACCAAACGTTAGTTTGGACGACTACCAAACTCAAGTCGCCGCGGGCGAAGGCTAGGGCATTATTCAACGCGGCCGCTAAAGTAGTGTTTTGGGGGCCATCTCGCCATTTGATACCAGAGTCAATCGGCCCCTGGCCCCTTTCTTCTGGGGACTGTGGCGGTTTCAGTTGGGGCGTATCGATTGTAACCCCTTCGGGGTAGTTTTCTCCGTTATTATAACGAATCGGCCTGTCGTTTGCTTTTTTGGACTCCTGCCAAACGTTAGTTTGGACGACTGCCAAACTAAAGTTTGGACGACTGCCAAACTAAAGTTTGGAGTCCTGTGTTTGCTTTTATAACGAAGTTTTATCCTTTATTATAACTAACGAATCGGCCTGTAGTTTGCTTTTATAACGAATCTGTCAGTAGTTTGCTTTTAGGGTTTGGAGGAATTAACTATATCAACGGCTTAAAGCGTTTTGAACATATTCTAAAGCGTAAATAAGCAATTGTGGCGGATAACTAGCCACCACCACCCTAAAATATATATCTTCCTCACGAGGCATTCCAAAACAACCGCCGAAAGAAGCAACGATGCCTGTTTTTAACAAAACACTGAAATAATATTCAAGCTCATTCTGAAACCTACCCTGCTTAGGAACACGCACCATTATAGTATTTCCATAAGGAGGCCGTTCATCAACTTCAAAGAACTCACTGTTACGAAGCCAATTCCACACGAGATCAAGGCTAGTATCAATTTTTTCCCTAAATTCCTCAATGCTTCGCACATAGTGATTATAAAGATCAGCATCACAAACTCGTTGATATATCTCACTGGCATCCAACGGCTTGGCAGCAAAACCAAAGACAGAACAATAACTTAAAGGCATAAAATAATCTTCAGTTAATTCGCCTTCAATCATAGCACGACGAAACACACTATCAAGAGCCAACCAAATCTGACTAAGTGTATTCGGTGAAGTCGTTACACACGAAGCGACACGTTCTAACCAAGGGGCTAAACTACTATCGGCCATCAAATAACCAATACGATAACCACAAGCCAAAGGACGATCTTTACTTGGGCTAAAAACCTTGCACAAATACTTAGAAGAATCGGCAAGCGCAAATAGCTCAGGAACCGGTGGCGCAGACAACCATCTCAATTCTTGGAAAACCGTATCAGCAATCAACCCGATTTTATTCGCTTGACAATACTCAATCAGACGCAACAACTCTGGAATCTCATCTTCCCCAAAACACATTTGGGCCGGATTATTAGGATAAGTCAAAACACAAGCAAAAACAGAAGAATTCTGACAAGCCTCACGAACAACCGCCAGCGATGGAAAAAACCCATTCTCTCGTGTTCCAATAACAGGAATAGGCGTTAAACCATTTAACCTCGCAAACGCATCTGACAAACAATAAGTAGGCACATTAAAAACAATACCAGTTCTATTTTTTCCCGTCGCACGTTCTTTTGCTAACAAAGCCATCAGAGCCGTATATATTCCACCAGTTGCACCAAAAGTAGTCGCTACCATCGTATCTTGAATGACATCGCGTATATTTGCTAGCGGCATATGATATTGATTCGCAAAAGTCACCGCACGAGAGATTTCAAACTCTCTTATAACCTGAGCAATCTCAATATGACCGGTTAATGAACCATAACCAGGCTCAATCGTAAAAATATCCAATATTTTTTGGATAGGCAACGGATCCTGAAAAATTAGCCGACTGTAATTGACTGAATCAAGTACAAAATAAAACTTAGTGCTTGATACGGCCTCTTTAAGACTACGATAACGGCCCCTAAACAGCATCACTTTTGAAATTTCCTGCAATTTTTCGTGCGGGGGTAAATTATCAAGAAAAGCAATGAGTTCTTGAACATGTTTATCAAAAGACATCTTATTGTCCTCATTATTAAAAATGCGGATTAAGGGTTGAATTAATTATTATGAAATCAAGGTCGTTTACTGTGAAAATACCCACAATATCTAGTACAACGGATACGCGAAATAAACGGATTTTCATATTTGGGGGTGGCAAAATAACTTAGCCATGATGATTTATTCCGATAATTGGCAGAAACCGGCCGTCGATTAATGGCACTAAAAAAACCCTCCGTCCTCAAACGAACGGAAGGGCTTGTTTTTAAGAAAGCTCAGCTTGGACAAGTCTCGTCAAAACATTCTTTGGCACCGCCGCCCAAGATAAATCTTGGACTCCAATGCCCCCTACTTAATTCTAAAATTCGTAACCAAATTGCCTGACATTCACAGCCGGATAAGTTTGAACCGCCTTCACAAATGATTCTGGTAACATCACAACACTGTTCATAATGCGTAACAACTCATGCCGCAACTCCTCAAATTTGCCGATTCGCAGCACTTGCAAAAAATCATCACCAAACATTTGTTTTATATGCCAACTATATCCACCAATCGGCTCAGCCGGATCCTTCTCCAACTCAAGAACAGCTAAGAGTGTGTTTTTAAAGTCTCTAATCCCCTGATTAGAAATTTTATCAAACATTTTTTGAGAATGTTTCTGTAAATAGGCATACGACGAAACATACCAACTGTAAGGATTGCGAATAAAACACAACTTTTCAAGAGATTGATAGGCTTTAGGAATCTCATGGAGGTTTGGATGCCCATCAAGAATCTGCACTTTCCAATCAGCCGGTGCGTATTCTTGGCACACGGCGCGTACAAACGAGCCACCCGTTTTAGGAAGGTGGATAAAAACAAAATGTTTACTAAGAATCATGTTTTAATAGCGAATAGTACGTTGGACGAAAAACGGAACGTTGGAGTTCAAAACTTCAGCTTTGGAGGAATAAAAACAGAACGTTAGAATCCAAAGCCTCTGTACAGGAAAAAGTCAGTAACCTATTGATTTTATAGCCTAATATAATAATTTATACCGTCCAAAGCCGTCCAAAGCTGAAGCTTTGGACTCCACGGCCGTCCAAAGTATCAACTTTGGCCGAAAAACTAATATAAATCGGAATCTGCCACCGTATAGTAAAAATGAGCATCTAGCCACTGCGTCTCTAAATCCGGGTGAAAGCTTCTAAAAACAGGAATAATTGTAGTTGGGCGAGGCTGGGGCTTAAAACCCAAGGCTTGCAAACCTTGTTGTTCTGGGCAAGCCGCTGCAAACCATGTCTCCACCGTTTTGATGCCACGCCACCGTAAAATATCGGTCACCTGTTGCCAAAATGACAGCGCCAATTGTGCCTCTTCAGGAAAACAAAAATCCACCAACTGAGCTTGTGGCTTATTAGGCGCAATCACCACATAGCCTAACACTTCGGTTGATAAAAATGTGGAAAAGGCCCATATCCAATACTGCTTATGCGGAATATCAATAAAACGCCAATTTAAAAAACGGGCAGTGCGACTAATGGCAAACGGATAATGTTTAGCACGACGTTCCCATAAACTATCAAAGGCGCTATCAAACCGCTTAAGCGTATTGAGTATACCAATAGGCGTATGCTGTTGAAGTTCAGTCGGCAGCGCATAACGGTAATAGTGCCACTCGCTAAAAGGTTGATAACGCATAAACAATTTGCCCAACCGAAACGGACGTTCCGATGGAAAACCATATAGCGTTACCAGTTTCTCAGCGCCTGTCCATGCTTCAACAAAAGCTTCAATGGTTTGAACGTAAACACCGCGCCGCCCACGGCTAAACGCCCGATAAGCTGGCGTACTAAAAACATCACGAATAAAGCCGACGGCTACCGGCTTTCCCGCCCACGTTGCTGTATGCACCGTACAAGCATAGTGTGCCGCCAGTTCGCCATTATCCGCCCACGCTAACATAATACGTGCGCCATCTGGATTTTGCGTGTAAATCCAACGCCAAGTCTCTAGGGTGCGATAGGTAGGAAACACTTCCGAAAAGCCAGCTTGAATGGCTTGCTCATCTCCAGCTTGGTAAGGGCGAAAAGTAAATGTGGGTTTCATATGTGTTCATTAATATATATAATATATTGCTGCCAAACTAAAGAACCGAAAGGGCAACCACAAGGGATTGCCCCTACTAAAATCCGCGTCTTTTGTACTTGCACGTTGTAACGCGGCATATAACGTTCCGTCAAAAACTCACCCCACTTTTCTCGCATGAGGTTAGCTTCCTTCTGCAACAGAGAGTTGAATTTCATTTTATGGTTTACCGTTTTTGCTCCATTAATTGGTGCATTGATGATTTTTTATCAAATGGGTTTCAACTCAAAATTTGTATTAGCCGGAAAAAACTTTTCAGGATGAATATACTACATTTGCTGTGTATTACTATGGAGATTCGTATTCAATGCATTGGGGAGAGCATAACCGGCAACCGCCACTGGACGTGTTATAGCAAAGCTTTGACGATGGAGTTTTATACGCTCTATCTCGTGTAGCGTGTCTGCTGTTAAGTAACTTTCTCCACAGTGAGGACAAATCATAACCGGGACATTTTCAATCACTAATAAATTTTCTCCTTTCCCGTAACTTTTTGTCATCAGGTGGATATTGATACCTTCTTCATTGCATAAATCGCATTTCATAAGAAATTGTCTCTTTTTGTCTTGTCTTATAACAAAAATACTGTAATAATAACCAATTTTCCGGTCAAACTTAATTTACTCGCAACAATAACTTCATTTCCTGTCAAAGTATGACCTTGAATCAGATATTTCCATTCCTCCGTTTTATGCTCTTTCTGCCGTTCAACAATTTTGCCGGTGAGTATGGCACGTTCAACATCAAAGATAGTGAGCCCATCATCATCCATTTCTTCTTCGGCATGTAAAGTCATTACATACTGACGGGTTCGTATTTTTTCTCGCATATGTTTTAGGAGACGTTCAAACACAATTATTTTACCTAACCTAGTATAACAAGTGAATATAATAAGCGAGCGTCGGGTGGGCATTCGCGTTGCTACAACCCACCATTCTCGAAATGACATGAATAATTAATAAGGATCAGCAAATAAATAATTTATTGTCAAATTTGCCGCCCATAATGGGGCAGCAAATTTTTTTCTCTCAATTCAAGTCTTAAAGAATAGCCTTTCATTTGGCGGAACTTGAGTCGATATCAGTGCTCTTCAACCTGTCAAAGTTGGTAGGATAAGTGAGACACACCCAAAAAAACACATTTCTTTGCTCTGAGAAGCCACCCAATAAGATTTCTCCTTAAGTCGAAATGACAACAAAAAATCGAAATGACAAACGCAATAAGATTTCTCCTTAACTCGAAATGACAAAAAAACGCAAATTAAAATCCGCGTCTTTTGTACTTGCACGTTGTAACGCGGCATATAACGTTCCGTCAAAAACTCACCCCACTTTTCTCGCATGAGGTTAGCTTCCTTCTGCAACAAAGCCTTTTTTTCTGGATTATCTATCGTACCATACGTAAAATGTTCATGATGAATCAATTCTACATTCGTTGCTTGAACAATTCTCAATCCTTGACGACGAACAGCTAAACAAAAATCAACATCATTATAGGCAACCGCAAACTTTTCATCAAATTCACCCACCTGTTCCCACACGCTGCGCTTAGTCAATAAACACGCACCAGTAGCTGCCGAAACGTTGCGAGTGATACGCAGCGGATTTTTAGCGCCCCATTCTGCAATATTACGAGCAACCCATTGCCGATTGGTTTCAATACCATTATGTTGCAACTTGCCATTCGGATAATACAGTGTGGCTCCCACCGCTCCAACGCCGTCTAAATACAAATACTGGTTCATATCGCGTAACCAAGCAGCGTTTCTCATTTCAACATCATCATTTAAAAACAATAACAGAGGGCTATTTCCAGCCTTAACGGCTTGATTGTTAAGGGATGACCAATTAAACGCTTCCTCATTGACCAATATTTTAATCTGCGGATAGGATTGCAAGGTTTTAAGAAACTCATTGACAGGCTCAGAACAGCGATTTGCAATAATTAGAATATTAAATTGAGGATAATCAGTCTGCTGTAAACCCTCAATACAAGTTTTGAGACCTTCAACATTGTTATGCGTTGGAATAATAATGTCGATAGGTTCTAAGGGTGAACGCCACTGACAAATAAAGCCGGCCGCTTTTTTATTAGGCGTGACAGAAACTTCTTCTAAGCCACGCTGAATTAAGTGATGTTTCAGCGCCAAGCCAGCAGCCTCAAAAGCCCACCTTTTCTCACCGCCTTGGTAAGCCACCGAACCTGCCGTCGCTCGCCACTCATAAAGCGGTTGACGCAGATGACACACTTGTTCCTCTGACAGCGCCAACTCCCTTAATTGCAACAATAAATCCCAATCTTGGGCCCCATTAAACTCATGACGCAGTCCGCCCAGTTGAGTTAGCGTTTCTCGTTTAACGACAGTTAAGTGATTGATATGATTAAGATGCAATAAGGTTTCCGGTGACCAATCGGCCTTATTATAAGCATGCATCGGTTGCCCACTGTGATCTATCATCAAGCTGTCCGTGTAGAGCAACGTGTAATCTTGTTGCTGAAGTTTCAGAGCGATGGCAAGTAACGCTTCATTGTGCAATCTATCATCATGATCAAGAAAAGCGATGTATGGCGCGGTTGCCATTTTAATCGCATCATTACTCGCAGCCACAATACCACCTTGGGTGTCGCGGCGCTTATACTGTAAACGTTCTGCGATAACCGGATCATTTGGCAATGCTTGCAAAAGCCGTTGAGTCTCTTCATTGTCAGAGGCATCATCGACTAAACACAATTCCCAACCCGTATAAGCTTGATTGCGTACCGACAGCAGCGTTTGGCTAAGAAGAGCCGCTTCCGTGTTATAAACCGGTAGAACAATAGAAAACAAAGTTTTTTGTGGCAACGCCCGCCCAATCAGTTGCGCGATACCTTGTCTACCCGCCGCTTCAATACCTATATCGGTACAGGCTTGGGCAAGTAATTGCTCTATTCCCTGAAATTGGGCCAACTTTTGCTTCTGTGCCTTCATCTGCGCTTGATGCCGCCGAGTGAGTTCAGAATGTTGAATATGTAACTTATAGAATTGGATTTCTAAGTCATCGACTAGTGAGGCAACGAGTTCAAAATGGGTAATATCTAAATTATTTAATAACTTAGAAACCACTTTTTGCCGATGTTCAAGATAACCTTTTTCTTCATGGGCTTGCTTATAGGATTGAATATCAGCCTCGCTAAAAACCCGATATTCACAGGTAATCTCATCGACATGGACAAAATTAAAATCGGATAGGCTCAAGCGAGTCAGCAATTCCCAATCTTCATAGATTTCAAGAGATTCATCAAATTGATGCGTATGAAACACAGACACCCGAAACAGCAGGGCGTGGCTAGGAATAAAGTTGCCCGTAAGCAAACGGCCTGGACGCCAAGGGTGGTTTTTAATTTCAATCACTTTATTGACTTTGACGCGCTGCTCAATTTTTTCGCAAGCCACCACTTTACAACCACTATAGACGACATCAACTTTAGGTTGCCCATGAATTTCGGCCAATAACGTGACAAAGTGATTGGGAGACAACACATCATCTTGATCAAGAATCGCGATATATTCGCCACGCGCATAGCGCAAGCCGAGATTGAGATTAAAACTGCGCTTTGGCTTGCCCGGAATAAAACGGATATCTAAAACCTCAAAGTCTTTGAGCGACGGCGAATAGTCACCAAACCACACTAAAATAACTTCAAACTGTTCATAAGTTTGGCGCATTAAACTTGTTAAAGCATGGCGAAGGAAATCCGTATCATTGGCTCGCACAATCACCGAAATCAAAGGGCGAGTTTCAAAAAAATTCTGCGCGGTGCCATCCCACTCATGGAGCAAAAAGGCTTCTGCACTTGCCGTTTTAACATGTAAACCACGTAAACGAGCCAGTGCTTGTACATGGGTGACTAAATCAAACTCAGACAGTTGTGATTGATGTGATTCTATTGCTTGTCGCTTTTTCTCAAAAGTGTTAGTGATGTCAATGACATGATTGATAACCGTTGCTGGATGCACGGTTTCATAAAATAACAACTTGCCTTGCCACTGCTCTTCGAGCGCATTTAAAACACCTCGCGTGACGCGCAGATGATCGGGATGAGATTCTTGTGGGCTAGGTAATAAAATAATGGTAGGCCTCATCTCCGTGGCAATGCGCCGATATTCATGCAATATATCGCCTGAAAGTGGCACTTCAGTATCGGGATAGCCCCAAAATTGCACGTCATCAATGCCTAAATGCGCTAAGCCCGTTCGACATTCTTGTTGACGAACTTCAGGCGCGGTTCCGTTGGGCAAACCACGCGCACCGTCGCTCACGACGATGACACTGACTTTCGAGCCTTCCGCCCGTCGTTTGGCGATATAGCCTCCACAGCCCAAGACTTCATCATCAGGATGGGGAGCAAAAACGAGAATACTATCAATGCTCATAATGGGTAATCGGTAATCGGTAATTGCTAATGTCTTAATTGAATCAACCGCCACAACCCCGAAGGGGTTGAATGTGAATAGCCCTAGGTGAAACCTGGGGGGCCACAACCCCAAAGGGGTTTTCAGGCTAAAGTTTCGCGGAGCGAAACTTTAGCCTGAAAATGTGAATAGCCCCAGGTGAAACCTGGGGAGGACAAGGGGAGGGGGCCACAACCCCGAAGGGATTGGCACGTCTTATATACTTTTCCACAGCTTGCACCTGTGGCTATTCACATTCAAACAACGTGGCACGTTTTCCACAGGTTCCACCTGTGGCTATTCTATTCACATTCAACCCCTTCAGGGTTGGCGCTTGACTTGACATTTTCCACAGGTTCCACCTGTGGCTATTCACATTCAACCCCTTCAGGGTTGACTTTCCACTGTGGCTATTCATATTCAACCCCTTCAGGGTTGGCGCTTGACTTGACATTTTCCACAGGTTCCACCTGTGGCTATTCATATTCAACCCCTTCAGGGTTGGCGCTTGACTTGACCTTTTCCACAGGTTTCACCTGTGGTTATTCATATTCAACCCCTTCAGGGTTGGCGCTTGACTTGACCTTTTCCACAGGTTTCACCTGTGGCTATTCATATTCAACCCCTTCAGGGTTGGCGCTTGACTTGACATTTTCCACAGGTTTCACCTGTGGCTATTCACATTCAACCCCTTCAGGGTTGGCGCTTGACTTGACATTTTCCACAGGTTTCACCTGTGGCTATTCACATTCAACCCCTTCAGGGTTGACTTTCCACTGTGGCTATTCACATTCAATCCCTTTGGGGTTGCGCTTGACTTGACCAAAACCCACAGGTTTCACCTGTGGCTATTCATATTCAACCCTTTCAGGGTAAGAATTCAATTGGGGCAATCCGGTTAAGACGTTGATGGAAAGGATGATCTTCCCAAGCAGTCTGCATTAACGCAAAACGATGTAAATCAACACGTTGCCCATCGTCGTCTACAAGGATTTCTTCTTTAAAGTAGCCTTCCGAGATAAAACCATAACGTTGCATGATTTTGAGTGCTTGGTGATTATCGGATGCCACATAAAAAATCAGTTTATGCAACTTAAAACGAGCAAAGCTAAGGGCGAACCCAGCGTGAATCGCTTCCCAAATAGCGTGTGTACCATATCGCGGCTAAACCGATAATACCTATAGGTGCTTGTGTTTTTTGAGGTATAACAAGTCCCTCAATTTCAGCACGAGGATTGACTTGTGCCTGTAACGTTAGGTGGGTAAGCAACTTTGCAGAAGTTGGACACAATCGTTTTAGATAAGGCTTATAAGCTAAAAAAGCCGGATTTTGTAGCCAGCGATGATACAAGGGCGCGTCAGTTGGAGAAAGAGGACGGATGATAACATGTTTGCCGGTAAATAAAGGAGAGGGAGTAGTCGTACTCACAAGATTCGTGTTCCAATCATAAGATCAATGCCATTAAGTTAAGGGCAACCACAAGGGATTGTAAGGGCAACCACAAGGGATTATAAGGGCAACCACAAGGGATTGCCCCTACGAACAGGATTGTCTGCTAGGGGCAATCCTTTATGGTTGCCATAACGAAAATTGCATTGAATCATAAGGTACAAAAAGAAGTGCTTAGCGATCCTTGCACGTAAAAGGAGTGCAAGGCAGCCTTGCACGCTTTGCACTCCAATCATAAGACCTTTGTAAGAGGTGCAGATGTCGTATTAATAAGCGCTTCCGCCAGTGTCACCTGTGCCACCATCACCCCCGGTGCCACCGTACATGTCACCACCATCACCCCCGGTGTCACCACTGGACGAACTACCATCACCCCCGGTGCCACCGTACATGTCATCACCATCACCCCCGGTGTCACCACTGGACGAACTACCATCACCCCCGGTGTCATCACTGGACGAACTACCATCACCCCCGGTGCCACCATACACGTTATTACCATCACTACCCTCGCCGGGGGCTACGGAAGTGCTAATGCCACCGTAACATCCATCACTACTGCCACCTGTGCCACCGTACATACCACCATCACCGCCATCACCACCATCATAAGAGGTGCAACAGATGCCTTCTACTTTATCCAGTTCTGAAAACAAAGGTTCTGGTTCGCCCTCCCTGTAAACCAGCGCCTGCATGTAAAATCCCGCTTGCTGAGTAAGAAGATCATCCAAGGCGATGGGCACAGATACCGTATAGGTCGCTTCTTCAAAATTGTCTTCTCCGTAAGGATAGTAGTCCTTGAGAATCTCCCCATAATCGACGCCATCGACCCGAAAATTGGTTAAAAAACGGAGATTGCTTTCGCCAATTTGCATAGCGGGGTAATCATTGGGATACAATTGACCAGTGTCATTTGATGAACCAAGGAATACTTGGTCACCGCTTTTTAAACCGGTGATAACGACGTTCATAACGCTAGAATCAGAATCCGAACACTTCCCCACGATATGGACTTCGTCCGTCGACACTAATTCCGCCATGGACATCTCTTGCATATCAGCCAAGCTGTTACCCGCGAAAAAAGGTAACGTAGCGGCTTTACCAGTCGCTAAATACGACGCAAATTTCTTTTTCATAAGCGATTAATAACGCGCTTTGATTCTCAGCCCTATCAAGGCAGCGCGTCCTCCAAAGTTGTGCTATTAAATAAAACCACAAAATGGGCATCTCTACTTTGAGAGTAGAGCACCCACTCATCGAAAAGCAAATTAATACTTAAGAAATCCAGATAAGTTTGGTTTTTAAAACCTCCAATGTTTTGAAAACATTGAAGGTTTTTTGAATGGCCACAATTTTTCTGGATATCTATAGGAATGAATGCGAAATCACGAAAGGTATTAAATACTATTGGCCTCGTTTGAATTAGGTGACTAGGAACGAACCCAAGTCTGAGCCGTTCCAAGTCAAATGGCTTTAAGCCCTCCTCAGAAGAGAAGTAAAGTGATCCTTGAGATTGTTAAATAAGCTTTTTACATTTAACACCGCTACCCTTAATGTTAAACCACAGAGCGAGGAACTGGATCGAACATTCCAAGGTGTGATAATTTATCTAACGGCGTGCAGATTTCTCAGCCCTCTGTTAGTTCCATACTATGGAATACCATAGATTAGGTAACTATTGGCTTATCCAATTTGTCGGGTTTAATTGTAAAGCAATCCACCCCACATTGAGAAAATATTTTGAGTTAAGTTTTTCTCCCCCCATTCCTTTAATAGTCGCTATTAGCCCTATTGTAGAACAAGTGAACGAGTATTTCCACAATTGCCCCATTCATTTGCGGTAAAACTCATGGACTTGTGT
>NBMI01000176.1 GCA_002085445.1 Candidatus Parabeggiatoa sp. nov. 2 | reverse complement strand
GTCGTGCCATGTTTTTATATAGGGGGTGGGGTTCTAAGTCATTGTTTTTATTGAAAGTAAAAAATCGGCTCCCCCACCCTAACACACACAAAATTTGATTAAAAATCAATAGGTTATATCTTAACTTAATGGCATTGAGGTTGCACCTGGGGCTATTCAGATGAAAAATGTCCAAACCGTGACATCGTTTTTTTCATTCACAATTCGCAATTCACAATTCACAATTCACAATTCACAATTCACTTGAGAAATGTCCAATCTGTGACTTCTTTTAATGCCCATTCTGGCGTTTTGTCAGTGTGGCAGTTGTTGCATCCATTGGGGGTGCCAAATCTGATGGTTGACAACGGGGAGATGAATGTAAAGCTATGGTCTCTTGAATCCCACTTTACCGCATTTTTCCCCGTCTTAGGCATGTGGCACTCTATACATTTGCTGCCACTACTGGTCGCGTTGTGATGCGTGTGTTCTGAAAGGTCGTTCTTGAAGACGGCACTTTGAGTCTTTTCGCCGTGGCATGAAAGACAAAGAGAGTTGGTCTCTGCTGATTTCACCGTAAAGGCGGTATGTCTGGTACCATGGGGATCGTGGCAAGTATAGCACCGAACGCCTTTGTGGTACATCTTGCTTTGAATAAAGGTATTGCCCTGAACACGATTCTTGCGTGCGTATCCATCGGCCCAAAGGCCGTATTGATTTTTACCGCTTGGCTTGCTGTAAACCCAGTACTTTCTCAAGTCATCTCCGGGTTTGTAGCCAACTGCCCAGGCGTAAGTTTCAAATTCACCCTTGGGCGGCCTACCTCTTATATGGCACTGAAAACAGATCATATTGCCGCGTTCATGGCTGAGTCTCGCGGGATTGATAATATCCGCATTTTCCTCAGTTTTGGCATGAAGACGGCCCGGCCCATGACAGGCTTCACAGGCGATATTCTGTTCGACTGGTTTCTTGGTTTGAATATCAAACCCGGTGGTATGGCAGCCTTCACAGAGTTTGGAGTTGGGGCGTTTGTGCCATTCCTTAGGATAGAGACCTTTTTCGGCCGCCCACCAATCCTTTTTGGGGTTGTATGGTACCCACTCCATCGTCTCGACATTCCACTGCGCGGGCAGCATATAGTAGTCGTCACCGATCTTTTTTGCATATCGCTGCTTGAACCGGCTGCCTACCAGCATGTCTACCTCATCCAACGTGAAGGTGAGATCAGGATCATGACGGATCATGACGGATCATGACGGATCATGACTCGAAAAGTCGCCAAAGACATTTTGGTCAAAACCGCTTGCTATGACTTTTTGTTCCATCTTAGTGTGGAGGGTAGACTTCCAGCCTTCGTAGTGCTGTTCATGGCACTTGGCACATTTTTTTGAGCCTACATACTCTTTTACCTGCTTTTTCTGAGTTACCGATGTTTGAGCGGTGGCATCCAGCCCAAGTGCCAATCCAACCGGCATGGCAGCGCAAGCTATAATAGGTACCAAATATCTGATTGATTTAGAATACATAGTGATCCTCTTGGAGTCCAAAGCTTTAGCTTTGGGGTTTTTCGTTGCGCGTTTCCGTCCAAAGCGTAGGGTGGGTAGAGCGAGCGAACCCCACCGTTTTTGGATTATGAAGGATTCGTTGACCCGCCCCATCCGACGCTTGCGCCTGTTAAACTATTGGCATTAAAATTGCTTAACTCAAAAAAAATTATTTATCAAATAGATAATAACTAAACGGGTTAGGATTTTCCAAGTGCTATTGGAAATAAACCAAGTTTTTAGCAACAACTTGGTAGTGCCTACAATTTAATCCGAGAATGAGACTAAACCATTATACTATTATTTGCGACAATTTCGGCAACGTTCTGAGTTTAGCAAGTGTCAATAACGCATCCAAGTCAGCTCGGGTTGACCACAATATTTGGTATTTTTGCCTCAACACTTCGGCATCTTCCGTCACGCCATCGTAAGCAAATAGCCAGACTCGCAGGATATCCAAATCCTTTTTTTCCTTGAGCTTTTGTGCTTGTTCCTGGAGTTGTTCAACCACTTTCACACCAACCTTTCGCCCTTCCCACCATTTGCTTTCGGCTATCCAACCTTCTATCCCCGCGGCGGCATAAATATCAACTTCCATGCCTAAACCTATCCCCATCCGTCCGCGGTGTTCTATATAACTAAAACGGTCTGGGACTTGAATATCCTCGACGGAGTGAAAATACTTGCCTGGCAGAACCTGTCGTTGACTGTTCCAGAGAATCTGAATCAGATAGACTTCAGCCAGATAGCCCTTGTGTTCGGCAAATTTTTTCTGTAAACGCTGGTATTTCAGACGAATTTCATCCCTCACTTCGCGGGCCGCTTCACCCGCTACCTTGATACGGCCCCACACTTTTAGAAACTCATTTAAAATAGGGTCTTTTATTTTGCGGAACCAGTTGCCGAGTTGACTGTATTCAATTAAATCGCCATGAGAAAGTTTGATGAGTACGTCTTTGATGCTTTCCAATTCAACCTCTTGGCCTTCTCGTTCCAGAAGTTGTCGCTGTATTCTGGGCAAATCAATCCATTTGCCTTCTTCTAGGGCGGCGAGATACAGAATCCATTTAGTGATACTTTGATCATTGATTCGGTTTATCCAGCGTGTCACTTGTTCGTTCAATTCTTCCCAGATAAACCCGGACGAGAGATCAACAGCCAACATTTCATTCAGGCTTTCTTCATTGTTTAAGGCTTTTTTCTGTCTGGCGGCTTGTCGAACCACGGCAGAAATGTAAAAGGGATTGCCGCCACAGCGTTCTGAAACAATTGGGGCCATTTCATCGGCCACGATGGCTCCATAATATCTGGCCGAGCGTAGGGCCAATTCTTCACCATAGTAATCGGTTAATGCTTCGATAGGTTCACTCATAAATCGTCCGTACAAGGCCCCTCGGCCAAGTATGTAGGTTAGAATTCCTATCGCTGAACCTGTCACAAAATGTGGACAGGTGTTGGATTCAACGGCTTCCTGCATAAAGCCCACGACTCGGAAGTCATACTGTGGTAGGTGGGTATTCTGAAATTCGTCCAGAAACATTGCGATAGTGCTGTCCTCACGATCAGAAACTTCCCTTGGAATAGACAACGCATCATTTCTGGAATCGTGACATCTTTTTCTTCAAGCCACTGTATAAAGTTTAACGCACCGGCAAAGGGTTTTGAGACTTTCATATTGGCTTTGATATAATCGGCTAACTCATGACGGCGGATGCCTGATTTGGAAATCAAAGACGGATCACGGAGCCGAAAAGCGGCATACCAGCGCACAAAGTTTTCCACATATCGGCTCGAAAACTCCCACCGAACCTGCTTTTCTTCTGGAAAAGAATAATAGACGGGTACAACCGCCTTTGGTTCCTGATGATCTTGCTCAAAAAACAACCGGTTCACGACACGTTTGAAGATTTCTGTTTTGCCCATACGGCGTTGCCCTAATAACACTATTAATCCTTTAGTTATTACTCGATGATCACGTTTTTAGTCTGACAATAATAACTACTACAAGGATTGTATATAAGAAGGGATTTTAAGTAGCCGTGCAAAAGTTTGAAAGGTTTATGGATACAAAAGTAATTGTTTTTGTTAACTTCGATTTTATTTTCCAAGGAAAGCTAAAGTTTTATCGAATTTTTTAATTCTCTTATCTAAGCGAAGAAATCATTTTTTTGATTATAACTGTTGAAAACTAATTTTTTCATATTATATCAATATTCTTACCATTTACATTCAACCCCTTTGGAGTTGAAGCCTTATTGCTTTCCCTAGGTTCCACTGGGGCTATTCACATTCAACCCCTACGGGGTTGAGGCCTTTTTGATATTGCTTTCCCCAGGTTCCACCTGGGGCTATTCACATTCAACCCCTACGGGGTTGAGGCCTTTTTGATATTGCTTTCCCCATGTTCCACTTGGGGCTATTCACATTCAACCCCTTCGGGGTTTGCGTGTTGATAAGCTATCAACAAAATCCGTTAGAATCAGTCCTTTCTTATATACAATCCTTGGGCGTTTGGGCGCACGAAAAAACTTGATCATCGAGTATTAGAAACAATCCTTGTAGAGACTGTTGGCAACGTTCTGAGTTTGGCAAGTGTCAATAACGTTTTGCAAGAGGCGCTTCCTGTTTTTAGAATGAATGACGCATGCGCGTCGGAAATAGATGCACGCTTGGGAAATGCGTTTCAACGCCGGCGCGTTGTGGAACGAAAATCGCTCGTGCAAGTGAACCACTCCAGTCGTGATCGTTCCCTAGGAACGAAAATAGCTAGTACACTAAGGCGGAAGTTTCCATATCACCTCAACGCCAACGGCTAAAGCCGTTGTCTAAAAGCTTAAGTACCCTAAAGGGCACTATAAGAGAGTTAGAGCGTGTTTGAAAATTCCAAGAATCAATCACTTATAAAATAGTCTATTGCTTATAAAACAATGAGTTAAGTAGAGTTTTAAAACACGCTCTTAGTAGGCTTTAGCCTACTTTAGCTTTCAGACAACTGCTTTAGCTGTTGGCTGAGGTGGTACTTCCGCTTTCTTGCACTAGTTATTGGTTCCCAAAGCTTTCACGTTGAACAACATTCATTGTTCTTTTGACAAAATATATTGATAAACTTCCAATTGGGCGGTTGTACGTTTAAACAACCAACTGTTGTTTGGTTGATCGCTTTGTGCGATCACTCCCTGTAAATAGTCGGCATAGCTTGCCATAGACTGATAGTCATATTCATAAGTCTGTTTGATTTCATCAACGTACCTGTCTAGGGCTTCGATATTTTGGAGTCGCAATTCAACATAAGCTAAGTTGAACAAGTAATCGGTTAGATACCAACCCGAAGCATCACAGCCGGTTTTCGGCTTAAAATAAGACCGTATAGAAGAACCTACAGCGGTTTCACACCGTTGTATCGCACCGGCAAGGGCTTTTTCAAACGCATCGCGTGCCTTTGGGAGTTGATCTTGTAACAGATAAGCCCACCCTAACAGATAGACTAAGTGGGTTGTGTCTTGGTTGTTAAACTGATCTGGTGGTACCAAATGGTTTTCTAACAGTTGTTGAACACCATCGGGCTGTTGCTGGTTTAAATAGAAGGTTGCTAATGAGTCAATCGCCATTAATAAATGCCGACTCGCTGCTTCATTGGGTTCAGAAATAGCAAAAGAACGTTGCAAAGCTTGTTTAGCCGCCTCTATTTGTCCCGCTTGCGCGTAACTATAAGCCAGTCTTTCCCAAGTTAACGCATTGTTGGCTGTTTGCTCTAAGCCATTAATAGCACGAATGCGTATGGCTCTTTTCAGTTGTTCAATCTTTTTTTCTGGGGTAGCAGATAATTCCAGACTGGCGGCTTCCAGGATGTCTGCTATGCGCGGATGGTTGGGGCCATGATGTTGTTCAAGCAGTGTTAACGCGTTGCTGTAATATTGATGGGCCGCTTCTGTGCTATCACTATGGGCCGCTAATTGTACCAACGTCTCAACTACGCGTTCATCAGAGCGAGGAAATTGCTCAGCAATACGCATCGCGCGTTGATAATAATGGTGTGCTTTCTGGTAGTCCCAGACTTCACGTTGACAGTGTCCTGCCTCCATTAATATTTCCCAGCGGGCCTCGTCTGAATCTGCTTGGCTGAGTTGCGCCTCCCAATCCGGTTCTTCGCTGTATTTTCCGCAGGCCGTTGTATCAAATAGGGCCACCAACGGGTTAATATTTAACCAACTGGGTAACGGGTTAAAGACCAAATAAATTGGCATCCCTAGGATTAATAGATAAATCAGTCCGCCGAGTACGGATACTTTTAGCGTCGGTAACGGATTAGAAAAATGTTGTAACAGACTTTTGGCAGTATGAAACCGCGTTGTAAAGGCTTGTCGGTGATTAGGTGGTTGTGACAAGGTTTGTAAAATCAGGCGTAATCGCGTTTCTCGATTTGCGTCGCGGGGCAAGGTTTTGGCAATCTGGGCTGCTGCCTGACTCCAACGCCACTGCGCCGGGATAATAAAACTGAGCAAGATAACCAGTATGGAGAGTACAATGCTTTCTAGCCACCAGGCACCGACGGCCAGTGTCAGGATACTGGCCAATACAAACACAAACTGGGCGCGTGGAAAACGCACAAAGAACAGTGTTTCCATAATGCGCCCACCATCCAATGGTGTAATCGGTAATAGATTAAAATAATTGAGTAACACTGCGATTAAACCGATTTCCATCCACAGAGAATGATGGGTGAGTTGGCCTAATTGGAGGGCCACTAAACCAAATACCAAGCCCGGCACTGGCCCCAGTAGATAAACAATCAGTTTTTGAGTGGGCGTGGCTTCTTCTTTCTTGCCAGTAGCAACGGCCCCAAGTAGAGGAATAAATAAAATAAAGAGATCGCGATAACCAAACAGCCGCATTCCGAGCAGGTGTCCAAATTCATGCACCATTAATACACCAAGTAAAATCAACACCGTGTACCATGAAAAAACCAGTCCAAAAGCCACAGAAAAGGCGAGTACACTGATCATAAACACCAGCGTTTTGACGAGCCAACCTGATTGTTGTTGGTTATTTTCAGCCGCCACTAAGCGTTCAAAGGCCTGTACTTCAGTCGCTATTTGGGTGTTTATGTCAGACTCAGTGGTTTTTGGGCGGTTCTTTTTGAGGACTAATTGCATTTTTCGATGGCCTTTTGAAATTTTGAAGGTTAATTTAAGTGCAGCCCTGAAGCTATAACGCCAGAGATTATCGCGGGTTGCCACTAACCAACCTTTTTCACGCCATGTTGTTAATAGCTCGTTATAAAAACGGTTTTGCATGGCTATGTAGTCATCAACACGGGGTTGCTTTGGTTGAATTGGTGTGTTGTTTAGGGTTTGACAATGATTTTGCCATTGTTGTTCCAAGGTGGCAACATAGTGATCGTGGCAATGATACCAAGCGGGTGTTGAAAGTTGGTAGTGAGAGAAACCATTCATGGTAGTAATGATCTCGGACGAGCTTAAAAACGTGGTTAATTCGACCGAATAGAGTTGCCCTGTTTCTGGTAACACTGAAGGTAAGACACTGGCATAAGTACTTGTGTCAGGATGAAAATAAACATGACAATAGAACGGTTCTTTATCGCTGGTAGAAAAACTTTCTAGCCGTTCAGCAAACGCATAATGAAAACCCAACGCGGTTAAAGGTGCTTCGGCTTTGGCAAGAATCTGTTCTATTTCTATTGGAATGTCTGAACGATCAATTTGTTTAACCCAGTGAGTGTTAGTGCATGATTTTAGAGGAATTTTCATGAGCCGTAAGCAAGTGATGCTAGACTGAAAAAGTTTAATGACGGCTAGGGCAATTAAAAGTGCGGCGAGTACGGGTAATATTAAGTCAGTCATTTTAGTCATACCTCTTGTGATTTTTTGGTTAATTCGTTAATTTATAAATTCGTTGTACTAAAGTGATTGGTGATAAGCCCTTAGTTTGGCAACAGAGTCTAAACTTATTGAAAGTACAACGAATTGTGAAATAAACGAATAAAGCCAGAGTACAGCGAATTGAGAAATAAACGAATAAAGCCAGAGTACAGCGAATTGAGAAATAAACGAATAAAGCCAGAGTACAGCGAATTGAGAAATAAACGAATAATGCTAACCTATTTCCAATGCTGTTGTGATGAAAAATAACTGATAGGTGGTAAGGTTTGGACTCCTGTTCTCTGGACGACTGTTTGGACTCCGGCGCTCTGCGACAGGGGGCCATCACTTGATTTGAAAGCTTCCAAAGTATTTTATGGCCCTCAAATCGTTTCAATAACCATAATAAATCTAGGTAAATACTGGGACTCGCGTATTCTTATTTTGCCAAGCTAAAGTTTGAGTCCTGCCAAACTAAAGTTTGGACTCCTGCCAAACTAAAGTTTGGACTCCGGATATCTGCTAAGTATAGATGGGTTTAGCTTCGCTAAGGAAGCGAAGCTTCGCTCTACCCACCCAACATTTGACTTTAGCTTTGGGCGTTTTCAACGACTTGTCTAAAAGACTTGAGAGAATCAACCAAAATGGCCTCTCTATGCAGTTTTGACAAATAGTGTTCATCCTCAATAGCTTGAACGAGTTTAGTCAGCGATTGAGGCACTCGTTTAAAACGGACTTTCAAAATCTCAAGTACATACTCCCGTGCTTTTTGCAAAGCACCTGCTTGGATACCCTTTTCCATCCCAAGCCGTTCGATACTGGTTATGTAGGGCATTTTTTTGTCCTCCTCATATTGCGTTGCAAAGTCGTTAAATTGTTGCTCTAATCTTTTGGGTAAACCTAATACCCAATCCATAAAGCGAAACAAATCAAGTATTTGCTGTTCGCTGTAGTTGGCCTCATGCAAGGCTTTAAACAGTTCCTTCTTCTCGTCAAACCGTTTTTTGGCGGAACGGCGCGTTTCCAATCCTTTGAGGTGGGTTCGTACCACAATGGCAAAGGGATTTTGGGAGTTTTCGAGTGTCTTCCATTTTTTCCGATAGTCTATCAGTTTGACAATGGGAAATCGGAACGACATTCCAAAATCTTTAAGACCCGCTAATCCATAGCTATATTTTTTGGGGCGCCAATCGCTCTCAGCGTCGCCTAAAATGGCTAGACTGATAACGGAGGGCCCATAACGGTCAAACAAGCGGTAATTAATAGTTAATGATTAATGATTAATGATTAATGATTAATTGTTAATTCTCTTTTGGGGTTGGTGCCTAATTAATAGTTAATGATTAATGATTAATGGTTAATTGTTAATTCTCTTTTGGGGTTGGCGCGTTGATAACGTCTCAAAAAAATCCGTTTTCATCAGGTAATTTATGTGTGTGTCATTAAATGACTTTCTTGGGAGGCGCGTATTGTAACACTTCTAAATGTGCTTTTGTGCGTGTTATCAAGTGCCGAGTTGAGACTTTTGAGGCTGTCTGTTGTAGTGTTGTCTGTAATTGGTGGGCATATTCGGTTAGAGTGCTTTGGTAGTATTCGGTGTAAGTTTGTTCTATTTCAGCGAAATGCTGATTGAATGCACTGAAGTCCTGAGAACGCAGTTCAATGTAAGCTAAATCTAACCAATAAGCTAAGGTGGCACCATTACAACGGCCACATTGCTGCTGAAGTAAGGTTAGGGATTGTTTAATGGCTTCTTGAGCTTCGGCGAGTTTGTCTTGTCCTAAATAAGCCCATCCCAATAAAGAGAATAAACGAGCCGTTTCAGTTTCAGAAAAGTGGTTTTGCGGTGTCACCAAATGCTTTTGCAAAAAGTGTTGAGCCTGTTGGGGCCTCTGCTGGTTTAAATATAAAGTGGCAAGGGAGTGAATCACGCCACTGAGTAAATAACTTGGGTATTGTTTCGCTGACAGAGATTGATAAATAGATAACGAACGTTGTAGTGAGTGTTCAGCTTCTGCCAAGCGTTCAACATGTCTGTAAAAATCGGCGAGTCTTTTCCAAGTGGCCGCGTTTTTGGCCGTTTGGCTTAATCCGTGTTGAGCGCGGATGCGTAACGCGGTTTTCAGTCGTTCAATTTGCTCAGTTGCCGTGATATTCGGTGCCCATACCAATTGGTCAAAAATGTCTGCTATGCGCGGATGGTTCGGGCTATGGTGTTGTTCAAGTAAACTTAAGGCTTTGGTGTAATATTGTTGGGTTTTTTTGGTATTATTAGCACTGGCTGCTAATTGTATCAAGGTATCGATCACGCGTTCATCAGTCTGAGGAAACTGTTCCGCAATACTCAAAGCACGTTGATAATACTGGTAAGCTCTCCGGTAATTGGTTGCTTCAAGTTGCCAGTTGCCGGCCGCCATGAAAATTTCCCAACGGGCTATTTCTGATTCCGCTTGGCTTAGTTGAGCATCCCAGTTAGGTTCAGGTTCGCGGTATCGACAAGAAGTGGTGCCTCTATTAAACAGCGCAACGAATGGATCCGACTTTGTCCAACCGGGTAGAGAATAGGCTAAATAAACGGGTGTTGCTAACACAACGAAGTAAATCATTCCGCCAACCACTGAGAGTTTGACGGTTGGAACAGATTGGGCCAAGTATTGTAAGAGATTGTTGGCCATGTCAAACCGCATCGCTATGGTTTTTCTGTGAAAAGGTGGCTGTCGTAGTACTTGTAAAATGGCACGTAACCGTGTTTGTCGATCTGCATCACGGGGCAATGTTTTGGCAATTTGGGCCGCTACCTGACTCCAACGCCACTGCAAGGCAAGACTCAAACTCAGTAACAGAATCAGTAAAGTTAAGATAGCACTTTTTACTAGCCACACGCCCCATGTCAAAATCAGGATACTGGCGACTACGAATAAAAAAGAGAGAAAGCGTATCCGTTGCAAAGTTTCCATAATGTAGCCGCCATCGTAAGGTTTCATTGGCAACAAACTTAAGTAATTGAACGCAAAGGCAATGACACCGATTTCAAACCATAGCGGATTATCCGTGATGCCCAATACGACAAAACTCAGTGTTAGGCCTGGCAGTGGGCCTAATAGATAAATCATGAGTCTTTGGGCGGAGGTTGCTTTGTTGGCTGGAATGGCCTTTCCTAACGGTGGAATCAGTAAGAGTGATAAATCACGATAACCAAACAGTCGCATTCCTAACAGGTGTCCCGATTCATGCAGCATCAGTACACCTAACAAAATAAGCAGACTGTACCACGATAATTCTCCACCAAACATCAGCGGAAATAGCAGCACCACAATTAGGAACAAGCTTGTTTTGGCAACCCAATAGTATTGTTGTTTATCGGCCTTAAGCCATTGTTCAAAGGCAGACACTTCGGCCGTGATTTCTAAGTCTGAGTCGGTTGCCTTTTTTTGAGTCTCAAAAGTGGCCGCATCATGACCGAAATCACGCTCGTCGGCTTTGGTGTCTGATTCCGTGGCCCTTTTTTGGGCCTCAAAAGTGGCCTCTGAAGGGTTTAACTTCGTTGTTCTTTGCTTCGCTCGCCCCATCTTATTGGTTATGTTGGGCATTTTTATCGCCTCCTTTTGTGTAGTACTTACTTTTATCCATAAGTGTCCAAATTGTTAATTCTCCCCCTCCACGGCCGTTCCACAAGTTTCACCTTCATCGGTAGACATAATTTTTTAACGAGTTGATTTCAATGGTTTTTAAAGGCTATGTCCCATATCGGGGCTTCATTAGAAATATCATTTAGCAAAGCTTCTTTTCGATTCGAGTATCAGTTGTACTTATCAGGAATGCACCAGGTATCCAATAAACTTGTGTATAACGATGAGAGACGGCCGACGTGTTGTCCATTTTGATTAGCCTTGCCAAAGGATAACAAGGCGGCCGACGTGTTGTCCAAAGCAACTACAAGGATTCGTTATAAGTTAAAAGCAACTACAAGGATTCGTTATAATAAAGGATGAAATTAAGTCAGGCGTTTCGATTAGTCTTGCCAAAGGATATCAAGACGGCCGACGTGTTGTCCAAAGCAACTACAAGGATTCGTTATAATAAAGGATGAAAGCAACTACAAGGATTCGTTAAAAGCAACTACAAGGATTCGTTATAATAAAGGATGAAATTAAGTCAGGCGTTTCGATTAGTCTTGCGTTAAAAGCAACTACAAGGATTCGTTATAATAAAGGATGAAATTAAGTCAGGCGTTTCGATTAGTCTTGCCAAAGGATATCAAGACGGCCGACGTGTTGTCCAATTAAGTCGGGCGTTGAGTGATATCCGCTAAACGTAGTCATTCGCTACGCGAGATTATCCTAAGTACTTATCTATCAATGAGTCGGAATGGCCCACAATCCGTTAAATCCGCTAATCAGTTGTACTAGTCAGATGTAAGTACAACTCAGGCGTTCGTTTTGATTAGCCTTGCCAAAGGACTTCAAGACGGCCGACGTGTTGTTCAATTAAGTGTACTCAGTCCAAGTCCAAATTCGTTTATCCGCGTAATTAGTTGTACTCAGCAATAATGAATTGAACTCAGTCCAAGTCCAAATTCGTTTATCCGCGCAATTCGTTGTACTCAGTAATTCGTTTATCCGCGTAATTCGCTGTACTCAGTAATTAGCTGTACTCAGTAATTAGTTGTACTCAGTTCAAATCCAAATTCGTTTATCCGCGTTTGCGTCGCTGTACTCAGTAAAAAAATTGCCAAATTTTTTATAAAATAGATTTGCATTTTTAAAAAACTTTGTTAGAATACCGCGCTCCAAATTTATCTACCTGATAAATTTGACCGAATTTTAAATACCTGAAATGCTATCTACACAGGAGGTGATAAATGGTTCATGTACGTTTTGAGGGCCGTTCGAGCGATTTCACCCCGCGTGTTCTGGGCGTGACTCGCACCAGTAGTGATGCAGATATCAAGGCGCGTGTCGCCCGGCACTTTGATATAGGATTGGATCGTGTCCAATCTTATGTCGTTGATCGTCGTCCTAGCGGTGACATCATTGTACGGCCAGAGGCGGTGTACGGTTAATTAATGAAAAATGTAAAATGTAAAATGAAAAATGAAGCTATTACATAAGCAAGTCGATCATTTTACAGTCAATTTAATGATAGGTTGGCTTCGTCATTTTCAGGGATTTGAAGTACGTCCGGTATAACTTCCTTTAGAATTCCTATTTTTTCAGACGGATTTTTTTGACCGACTATTGGCATATCCCAAAAAATCATCTATAGTAATAGTACAACGGATTTTGGGAATAAACGGATTTTGTTCGCACGCCCCAGTTTTTATAAAAGTGCACAAAATCTTTGTTTGTTCCTGTGTTAAGCCTATTTATTACAACGTTCTTTATAAAAGGGTTTACGCCGCGCCCTGACTGAGAAAGCGTACATACATTTTCGACTATTAATCGGGTTGTCGTAGGTTCGATTCCTATCGGGGGTGAAAACGATGCCCCCGTAGCTCAGTTGGTAGAGCGCCATGTTATAAAGCTTTTTCGACTTGCGCGGCATTTTTATTATCTATTTGGCATTTTCGCCTTTGAAAAACGAATCTTTAGCCACAAGTCGCTATGTTCTTGAAAATAAGATTGGCGTTAAGTGTGAGTGTTTAATGAATGAGTCATTGTAAAATAAGTTTGGTTATTAACCATCGGCCTCATTGTAAGGCCTGATGCGGTGTCTGATTAAAGGTTTACGCCGCGCCCTGACTGAAAAAGCTTACATACACTATTAATCGAATGGTCATAGGTTCGAATCCTATCGGGGGTGAAAACGATGCCCCCGTAGCTCAGTTGGTAGAGCACCCGACAGATGATAAAGCTTTTTCGACTTGCGCGGCATTTTGATTATATTTTTTCGTGCCATGACGGATGGCGCATAAATCCATTACAACAAGGATTGAAATCAACAAGGATTGAAATACAAGTTTTGCCCCCGCGCCCTGATGCGTAAAGCATACATACTGTGAATCTGCTCTCTAAGAGTACGTGGGTTCGAGTCCCACCCAGAATAATTCTGGTAGCGAAGTGGTCAAACGCGGCAGACAAAAGTGGCTTACTTGCTTTGCCGACTTGCGCGGGGTATTTATTTCCACTGCAACAAGGATTGAAATTTTGCGCGGCTCCTTCAGTACCCCATAGGGAAGTCGTCGTTTTTTAATTCACGTTCGCCAAATCTGTGGTAGATTGGTAATTGAGCTTTTTTATATGGAATGTACTTCAAATCCGTGATAAATGACATGCAGGAACGGGTAAGAAAATTCCTAGCCAAATTATCGACTTATCATTAATTTAATCATTTTTCATTTTTCATTTTTCATTTTCTCATTTTTCATTTTTCATTAGTATACCACTCTCCCCAAAAACACGGCCCCATTCCCACCACCACTGCAAGCGCCAATGGCATTCGCGCTAGGCATCGATTCCTAAACTTTATCGAACAAGCCGTTATGGTTGAGTCGATATTTCTCCGCAAATCAAATCATTTCAAAATTGACTGCTGGCGCTTTTCTACCGATAGGTAGCCAGCCAAAGCTGAAGCTTTGGACTCCAAAGGTGCTTTGGACTCCAATGATGTTATCCTTTTTCGGTCATGAACGCTTCAATTTCTGCTACCGTCTTGGGCAATTCTGCTGTTAGTACTTCGTGTCCTCCTTCTGTTATTAATACGTTATCTTCTATGCGTATGCAAATATTCCACCATTCGTCAAGGATGTCTTCAGCTTCTGGGATGTAGATACCGGGTTCGACTGTCATCACCATGCCTGGTTCTAATTCTCGCCAGGTTTCATCAACTTTATAGAAGCCTACGTCGTGTACGTCCATGCCTAGCCAGTGACCAATATGGGGTTGTCTATAAAAGCGTTTGTACGCTTCTTCTTCTATCAAAACATCCGATTTGCCGACGAGTAAGCCCAGCGCCTTGAGTCCTTCCGTGATAACAAGGGCCGCCGCTTGGTATGGTTCATTCCATTTGTTGCCCGGATAAATTTTAGAAAGTGCCGCCCGTTGGGCTTTGAGTACCAATTCATAAATGGTTTTTTGTGGCTTGGTAAAATGCCCATTGATGGGAAAAGTGCGAGTAATATCAGACACATAATAATCAACTTCGGCCCCAGCATCAATGAGCACCAAGCCGCCGTCTTCAAGTACTTGATTATTTTTAGTGTAGTGAAACGTACAAGCATTTTTACCGCTGGCGACAATGGTAGGAAACGCCGGAGAACTGCAACCACTACGCAAGAATTCATGGACTATTTCGGCTTCTAGCTCGTATTCATACAAGCCGGGGCGACAAAATCGCATGGCGCGTTTATGGGCACGGGTGGCAACGTCAACCGCAGCACGAATGGCTTGTATTTCTGCTTCGCTTTTATGCAAACGCATTTCGTGCAAAATAGAATCTAACGCAACCATTTCAGTGGGGGCAACCACGCCAGAGCGGACAAGTCCTCTCAGTTGATTCATCCAGTCTATGATTTTATCGTCAAATTCCTGATAGTAGCCCATTGGATAGTACAAGCGATGGCAACTTTCCATCAAACCAGGTAGGATGTCATCAATATCAGTGATGGGAAACGCATCGTCAGCACCATAGATTTCACAAGCGCCTTCTAAACCGGCGCGGCTACCATGCCAAGTTTCTTGGTTTTTGTCATTTTCGCGGCAAAATAATATATATTGTCCTTGTTCGCGTTGCGGAATGATGACGGCAAGGGCTTGGGGTTCAGGAAAACCGGTGAGATAGTAAAAATCACTGTCTTGGCGATAAGGATAATACACATCACGGCTGCGGAGTTGCTCTGGGGCGGCCGGTAAAATCGCCATGCTCTCTTCGCATAAAATCTCCATGAGTTTTTGACGGCGGTTTTTAAATTCACTGTTGTCCATATTCTCCGTCCGTTTGACTCATTTCTTCATAGAAGCTTATTACGCCAATTCTTATATATTCAAAAACTTGGATATAATCGTCTTCATTTTCTTCACTCTCATCAGCGAGTGCCACTCGTGACACAGAGAGGACATCATTTATAAATTCTTTGGCATCATCGGGCAGAGATTCTATTTCAATGCCCGCCAGTCCTACCCCAAACAAAAATCCTTCACACCAACCGCCTAATGCTTGAACGCGCTCTGACAAAAGGATGTCATCACCGGGCAATAGTGGCACAAATTGAAACTGAGGAGAATTTAATTGTTCTAAGGTGTAGTTTTTTACCAGCAACAATTGTTGCTGACATTCGGAAGCTAAACCGTCCTCAACTGCTGTTTCACCGAAAACGTGTCTAAACCACATGTCTAATTCAAACGGTTGGGAAGTACATAATAAGCCACATAAAATGCCATGTGCTTCAGCGGCATCCATCAGAGAGCCGACATGCTGTAAAGAATTATTGAGCGGTTCGTAAATTTCTTCCACATTATATCCTTTTCAAAACATTTTATCGTTTGTAGTTTGTAGTTTGTAGTAGGCGATTTATCGCCTAAAAATGTTAGGGTTATTTGAACTATCTAATTTGAGGGCCATAAAACATTTTGAAAGGTTCCAAATTAAGTTATGGCCCCCAATCGCGCTTCATTATTGATATTTTTTGTAGGTGTTTTGTTGCTTAGTTTCACCTGGGGCTATTCATATTCAACCCCTTCGGGGTTGTGGCCCTTCTTTGTCTTCCCTAGGTTTCACCTGGGGCTATTCATATTCAACCCCTTCGGGGTTGTGGCCCCTCTTTGTCTTCCCCAGGTTTCACCTCAATGCCATTAAGTTAAGGAACTCTTTGATTTTGCTATATTTTTATTAAAAAACGCCCGGTCGTGCCTTATGTTTATCGAGGGGTGGGGTCGTAAGTCATTGTTTTTATTGAAAGTCAAAAACCGGGTACCCCACCCTAACACACACAAAAAATGATTAAAAATCAATAGGTTATATCTTAACTTAATGGCATTGAGGTTTCACATGGGGCTATTCATATTCAACCCCTTCGGGGTTGTGGCCCTTCTTTGCCCCACCCCAGGTTTCACCTGGGGCTATTCATATTCAACCCCTTCGGGGTTGTGGCCCCTCTTTGTCTTCCCCAGGTTTCACCTGGGGCTATTCATATTCAACCCCTTCGGGGTTGTGGCCCCTCTTTGTCTTCCCCAGGTTTCACCTCAATGCCATATCGTGTCTCACCCAAAAGTTGTTCCTTAGTTTTTGCTACGCTGAATACGAGTCACATTCTCTAATCGCCGCAGGTGTCGCATGACAGCGGCGAGGTGAACTCGGTTTCGCACCGAGAGACAAAACGTCAGTGTACTGTGTCCGTCACGGTTTTCATTGGAAACCAGTTTGATATTACTGCCCATATTGGTGATGCCGGCTGCGACGGTGGCTAAAACACCGCGTCGATCATGCACTTCAACGCAAATATCGACTATAAATTCGCCAGAAATCCCGGCTTCCCATTCCACCGCTAGTAATTTTTCCGGTTGATGACGGTATTCACCAACATGTCTACAGGCTGCGGTATGAATAATAAGGCCTCGGCCGGCACTGGCAAAGCCGACAATCTCGTCGCCAGGTATAGGCCGACAGCAACGCGCAAAATTCACTAAAATACCTTCTGTTCCTTTTATAATCAAAGGTTTAGGTTTATTATTGACGG
This sequence comes from Candidatus Parabeggiatoa sp. nov. 2, assembly GCA_002085445.1. Lineage (GTDB taxonomy): Bacteria > Pseudomonadota > Gammaproteobacteria > Beggiatoales > Beggiatoaceae > Parabeggiatoa. The sequence goes on along the minus strand of NBMI01000176.1, from coordinate 2,962 downwards.
AAGGAGGCTTAACTGACGCTTCTGGCGTCGGGTCAAATTGATGTGCGACAATAAACGCGATACGGTTGCCAAGACCAATTTCGGCCAACAGCGCGTCTAGGCTATCGACTTTAAAGGTTTCCAACAACTGGGCGCGTTGTTCTTCGCTCAGTTTGTCCACAGATAAGCAATAGACTGCCAATTCTTTATCCAACATGCGTTTACCCAAACGCACTGCTTCGTCGTATTGGAGATTTTTCAAAAAGTGCCGAATGTAACTACGGGCGCGGGCACTGACGGCAAAATTTAACCAACTTGGATTAGGCCGTGTCCATGTTGCTGTCAATACTTCTACAGTTTGACCACTGAATAATGGCGTAGAGAGGGGAATATATTGATTATCAACTTTAACGGCAATGCACTGGTTGCCCACGTTGCTATGTATCGCATAAGCAAAATCAATGGCGGTTGCATCTTTAGGTAATTGCATGATTTTGCCCTTGGGCGTGAAGACATAGACTTCTTCGGGAAACAAATCCGTTTTGACATGCTCTAAAAATTCCAGCGAATCGCTGGCACTTTTTTGCATCTCCAGCAAACCGCGTAACCATTCTCTGGCGCGTTGGTGGGCAAGGTGATTAGTCGCGTCTTCTTTTGAATCTGATTCCTTGCCTAATTGATACAAGCCATGTGCCGTAATACCCTTTTCCGCCAGTTCGTGCATGTCAGCGGTACGAATTTGAATTTCGATCAATAACCCGTGATGGCTAAATAACACCGTATGTAGGGATTGATAGCCATTGATTTTAGGAATAGCGATATAATCTTTAAAGCGTTCGCATATCGGTTTATAGAGACGGTGTATTACCCCAAGCACACGGTAACAGTCATCGACAGTATCGACAATAATTCGTAATGCACAGAGGTTGGCGACTTGGGAAAAGGTTTTTCTCTTGTCAACCGAGGTTGCCCCCTTTTTTTCGCGCATTTTGTAATAGAGACTGTATGAATGTTTGTCGCGCCTGTGTACTTGGGCATTGATATCCATCTGGGCGAGACATTCGGAAATAGTGGTTTTAAGGGTGCGGAAAATGTCGGCACGCTTGCGGTACACTTTTTTGAGATGGTGCGCCAAGACTTGGTAGCGCATTGGATAGAGCGCGGCAAAGCTCAGTTCTTCCAGTTCGATACGCACGGTATTCATGCCCAAGCGGTGGGCAATCGGTGCATAGATTTCCAAGGTTTCGCGGGCGATACGTCGCCGTGAGGCCAGCTTCATCGCTCCCAACGTCCGCATATTGTGCAAGCGATCAGCCAGTTTGACGATAATGACACGAATATCGCGGCTCATCGCCAGTAGCATTTTGCGAAAACTGGCAGCCTGCGCTTGTTCACGGGTTTCAAATTGCATCGAAGACAATTTGCTGACACCATCAACTAACTCGGCCACCGGCTCGCCAAACTCGCAGACCAGTTTTTCCTTGGATATTTTTGTATCTTCAATGACATCATGTAAAAGTGCGGCGCACAGTGTTTGAGCATCCATGTGCATTTGACCTAAAATATGCGCCGCAGCCAAGGGGTGAACGATATAAGGTTCGCCCGTTTTCCGCATTTGGCCTTCGTGGGCTTGGGCGCTGAATATATAAGCACAAGAAACCTCTTTGACCTGTTGGGCCGGGAGATAAGTTTCAAGCAACTCACACAGATCACTTGCTAATCGGTCAGGGGTGTCTAGCGGAACGGGCATAACGGCACTTCACTTATAGGTTGGGTTTGCGAGAAGTTTCTCAACATTGGCTTGCGTGAGTTTGCCGGCGGCAATTTCTCGCAATGCGACGACTGTCGGTTTATCGTTTTCAGGAGGCACTAAAGGGGCAGCGCCCATGGCGATTTGACGGGCGCGTTTACTTGCAAGTAACACGAGATTGAAACGGTTATCAACATGCTCTAAACAATCTTCTACAGTAAGACGTGCCATTTTTTGGTCTCTCTCTTTAGTTTATTTGTTTATGGTTTAGTAATTAGTCATTTTCTTATTAACACATCCGATGTTTAGCTTTACGAGGATGTGTTTTCCAAGTTATTTTTCTGGAACACTATAAATGGCAACGCAATATTTTGTGATCAAGGCTGTGTTTTTAGTCCAAACTCTAACCGTTTATAGTCTATAGTTTCATAAAATAACCTAAATTGCCACCTATAATTCAATAAAATATTTTGAATATCTTGTCAATCAACGCTTTACAAACGATGTTGCTCATCACGTCGAGTGGGTTGAGAATAATGAAATCAATCAGTTATTGATGAGTAGCAACTTGGGTTAAAATAAATTTTCCTTACCAAGGCATCGAAAAGGGGGCCGATTAGCGTAGCGTAATCGGCCCTCTACGAATCAATGCCATATCGTAACGAATAAATCCATACAGAACGTTTTTAGACGACGATGGTGGGCAACAACGTTGCCGGCCCCTACCGGAGAAGTTTATGCCTTTTGATGTCATCAATACACCTAACGCTCCGCAAGCGATAGGTACCTATTCACAAGCTGTCAAAGTCGATAACACCGTTTATCTTTCTGGGCAAATTCCTTTAGTACCCGATAGCATGGAGTTGCACAGCGGCGACATGGCCGCACAGATTCGTCAAGTGTTTACCAATCTGCGAGCGGTAGCGCAAGCGGCCGGTGGCGACTTGGCGGATATTGTCAAACTCAATATATTTTTGACTGACTTAAGTCATTTTGCGTTAGTGAATGAAATCATGGCGGAATATTTTCAGCTGCCTTATCCAGCACGAGCGGCCGTCGGTGTGGCGGCTTTGCCTAAAGGCGTGGCGGTGGAAATGGATGCCATTTTAGTATTGCCGATTCATTTATGTTAACAAAAGTTAACAATAGCACTCCTAAGAGTGGGTGAATCTACTAATCGCGTACCGAAAATGGGAGATAGCCGCTTTATACAATCTGAATTCGCTTGGGGAA
>NBMI01000175.1 GCA_002085445.1 Candidatus Parabeggiatoa sp. nov. 2 | reverse complement strand
AATAAATTCTAAGGCTTAAAGCTAAAGTACCCTAAAGGGCACTATTAGTAGTAGGCTTTAGCTGAACGATGCGAATACCTCAGAATTTATTCTGAGGCTGAAGCGTTACGATATGGCATTGAGGTAGAACCTGGGGAAAGGATGAAGGCTGATACTGAATGCTTGGGTGTGTCCCACTTGTCCAAGTAGGAAGTTTTTATCGATAGGGCCATCAATCAAAAATATAAAAAATGCCCCTGGCAAGCCAGCCCCAACGGGGCGATATTAATACAGCCTGGGGCATCGCCCCAGGAGCCCCAACGGGGCGATATTAATACAGCCTGGGGCATCGCCCCAGGAGCCCCAACGGGGCGATATTAATACAGCCAGTGTACCTACCTGGCTCAAGGGCCATCAATCAAATCAATTCGCCAACCTGGCCCTCAAAAAAACCGCTTTGGAAAGACACCTTAGTCTTTTTCATTTTTCATTTAATTCGCCAACCTGGCCTTCAAAAAAACCGCTTTGGAAAGACACCTTAGTCTTTTTCATTTTTCATTAGTATAGTATGCATCAACCCTACAAATCACTCTATGAATGAATGTGACAAAACGTTGCCCCGTCTTGCGATAACGCCGGGCGAACCGGCGGGTATTGGGCCAGATATTGTTCTACAGTTAGCACAACAAGCCATAGCCGCCCATCTGGTTGTTTTTGCTGATCCAGACTTATTGACACAACGGGCCGCACAGTTGGGATTAGCTATTCAATTGCACACAATACTTCCAAGGTTTTCAACCGCTTTCCAGTCTGAACGTGGCCCCACAAGTCCTCCAAGGTTTTCAAAACATTGGATATCTGAACCTGGCCCACATCAACCCGGTCATCTCTATGTGATACCCGTTCTGTTATCACAACCGGTCAAGTGTGGACAATTAAATCCCGCCAATGCACTGTATGTGTTAGAAACGTTGCGGCAAGCTTGTCAAAGCAGCATAGATAACCAGTTTGATGCTTTAGTAACTGGCCCCGTACACAAAGGCGTTATCAATGAGGCTGGCATCCCATTCAGTGGACATACCGAATTTTTGGCCGAGCAAACTGGTGTAAAACAAGTCGTTATGATGTTGGCAACGTCGGAGTTACGGGTAGCTTTAGTCACCACACACTTGCCGCTATCACAAATCAGTGCTGCAATAACGCCAGCCCGTTTAGAAACAGTGATACGAGTTTTACACGGTGATTTACAAAATCAATTTGGGCTAAAAACACCGCATATTTTAGTCTGTGGCTTAAATCCTCATGCTGGCGAAGGAGGCCATTTGGGCCAAGAAGAGATCCTTACCATTATTCCCACCCTCAACAAGCTCCGTGCCGAAGGGATGCACTTAACCGGGCCGGTGTCCGCCGATAGCGCCTTTACGCCCACTTCATTGTCTGGAGTAGATGTCGTATTGACGATGTATCATGATCAAGGTTTGCCAGTACTCAAACAACAAGGCTTTGGGAAGGCGGTGAATATTACTTTAGGGTTGCCTATTATACGGACTTCAGTTGATCATGGTACTGCCTTAGAATTAGCCGGACTCGGACGAGCTTCGAGCGATAGTTTATACTATGCGGTGCAAATGGCGCTGGAGATGGTCGGAAGAAATTGTGAATTGTGAATGATGAATGATGAATGATGAATGATGAATGATGAATGATGAATGATGAATGGTGAATTGTGAATTGTGACGTAAACGAACCGTAGGGAAGCTTTGCTAATTGTGAAACGAACTCAAGTCGCTCGGCGAGGTTCTCGTTAAGGTTTGCGAAGCTAATTGTGAAACGAAGTCAAGTCTGCTAAAGCAGACTAGTAGTCTGAGCAGACTAGTAGTCTGTCAACATTGTTTTGACGGGTAAAATACTCGGCTTATGTCGTCCAAATTTTAGTTTGGCAGTCGTCCAAACTTTAGTTTGGCAGGAGTCCAATTTTGATGGTTAGTCAAAATATCGCCTGGGGATCAATCCCCAGGCTTAAAGCTCAAGTCTGCTAAAGCAGACTAGTAGTCTGTCAACAAGCAGACTAGTAGTCTGTCAACATTGTTTTGACGGGTAAAATACTCGGCTTATGTCGTCCAAATTTTAGTTTGGCAGTCGTCCAAACTTTAGTTTGGCAGGAGTAACTACGCTTGCGACGTTTACCGAAGGTTTGCGAAGCTAATTGTGAAACGAAGGTTTGCGAAGCTAATGATGAAGACTTATTTATAAGCTCTCAATACTTAACTCAAGCAACAATTCATTTTCACCCTTTTGAAGTACGTTCCGTATAACTGATAACTGATCACGGATCACGGATAACTGAAAATCACTGATAACTGATCAGTGAAAAGCCCTATGCAAACCAAATCTTATTTCATTAAGAGATTGATTTTATTTATATTTAGTCTATCGCTACTCTTAACGGGCTGTACCTACCGAATGGCCTTCGGCGGCTGCGCCTATCGCGTCAAAACGGGCGAATGTCAGCGAAAGGAGGTTCCAGATGCCGACATCATGGCGGCCAGCTATACCGCGGCCGACAAACTTCTGCGTAATGCTACCCATCTGCTACGCCCAGACTATCAGATACTGGTAACAAGCCTTGCTGACATTGATAACTTGGAAGATACGACTTCTTTGGGCCGACTCATTGGCGAACAACTTTCCGCTCGTTTTGCCCAACAAGGCTATACCGTAGTAGAAGCAAAATTGCATAGCGATTTGATAAAAATACCGCGCACTGGTGAATTGGTGTTATCACGCGAAGCGCGTGAAATGGGACAAGCACAGAATGCGGATATAATTGTGGCGGGAACTTATGCCGTCGGTAATAATAAGGTGTATGTCACCTTAAAAATGCTCAACAGCTACAATTCAGAAGTGATGTCTTCTTATGCATACAGCTTGCCCATTGGGCCTAATACTTCGACGTTATTGAAGAAATCCTTTTGGTGGTGGTAAAGAATAGAATCAATCCGTCTGAAAAATTTAGTACAACGAAACGCCGTGGCGGAACGCCAATGATGCTAAGTACAACGAATTACGCGGATAAACGAATTAGTACAACGAGTGATGCTAAGTACAAGTACAACGAATTACGCGGATAAACGAATTAGTACAACGAATGATGCTAAGTACAATGAATTGCGCTAAGTACAACGAATTAGTCGTACAACAATTCGTTTATCCGCGCAATTCGTTGTACTAGACTAATTCGTTTATCCGCGCAATTGGCGGGCCAATACGAAGTTTCGCTATACTAATCTTCAAGGTAATAAACCTGAAAATAGAATCAATCCGTCTGAAAAACTTTCGCATGTTTCGTGAGGTTTCCATTAATAATTTACCTGGCTGTTGTGTATTTGTCGGTGCTAATGGCACTGGAAAAAGCAGTTTATTTTATTTGTTTGGATTCTTGCGCGAAGCGTTAACCTATAATGTTAAGCAAGCTTTGGCAAAACGAGGTGGCTTTAAAGAAGTGGTGAGTCGAGGAACAACTGGGCCGATTGAAATAGAACTCAAATTTCGGGACTTAGAGGCCACTTCGTCAAAAGTGACTTATTTGTTAGTTATCGATCAAGTTAAAAATAGGCCAGTCGTCAAACGCGAAGTGCTCAACTATCGGCGTGGACGTAATGGTGGGCTTCGGCATTTTCTTGATTTTAGCTTGGGAAAGGGCAAAGTCATTATCAATGACAAAGATTCTGGTAAAGCCAAAGAAAAATCTCAAGAAGAAAAGTTGGTATCTGAAGATATTTTAGCCCTAAACGGACTTGGGCAATTACAACGGTTTGAAATAGCGAGGGAGTTGCGTCATTTTATTGAAAACTGGCATATGTCTGATTTGCAAATCAGCGAGGCAAGAAGAATCAATCAATCCGCTGGCTATGATGAACACTTGTCTAGTAGTGGTGATAACCTTGCTCTGTCCGCACAGAGTCTGCACGGCCAATACCCTGATAAATATAATGAAATTCTGCAAAAAATGGCACAACGAGTGCCTGGATTCGCCGCCGTTGAGCCCGTCATTGAAAATGGACGCATTTTATTAAAGTTTCATGAGAGTGCTTTTGAGGAGCCATTTCAATCTTGGCAGGTTTCGGATGGCACGATTAGCATCTTTGCCTACCTGTTGCAGTTGTATGATCCCAACCCACATTCTTTGTTATGTGTTGAAGAGCCAAACAATCAACTCTATCCAGATATCTTAATGATATTAGCTGAAGAATTTAGCTTGTATGCCAAAAGAGGCGGTGGACAAGTTTTTGTGTCTACTCAGTCTCCTGATTTTCTTAATGGTGCTCACTTAGAAGGCATTTTTTGGTTGACTAAAAAAGCGGGTTACACCCAAGTGCATATGACGGGCGAAGAGCAACTCTTAAAACGACTGGTTGAAGTCGGTGATTTACCGGGCGCACTGTGGACAGAAGGCTTTTTTGAAGGTGCCCACCCATGAAGGAACTGGTTTTTCTTCTTGAAGAAGCCTCTATGCGTGAAGTGTTAAAGGTGTTGTTACCGCAATTGTTACCTCAAGAAGTTGAGTTCAAACTGATTGTTCACAAAGGCAAACAACATCTGGAAAAATCCATTTCCCGCCGATTGCGTCAGTGGCAAATACCCAATACACACTTTGTCGTTGTGCGTGATCAAAACAGTGCTGATTGCATCAAGTTGAAACAACGTTTAAAGGATTTATGCCAACAAGCTGGGAAAACCGACGCGCTGATACGCATTGTCTGTCATGAACTTGAGTCATGGTTTTTAGGCGATTTAGCGGCCGTGGAAAAAGCTTTTAATATAAAAGGACTCGCTAAACAGCAAAACCAGAAAAAGTTAGCAAATGCGTCTGAAGAGCTTGGTAAGTTAGTCAAAGATTAAGTACAACGAATTACGCGGATAAACGAATTGATTTTGAGGCGTATTGAGTTAGTCTAATACAACTTCTTCTTTTAGGACTTAACGGCTTTTTTCCGGCCCCTCACCCTTTTTAAGGAGCCATTAATAATTCGTTTAGTAGCAATATAGGCGTTCCGCCACTGCGTTTGGCGGGCCAATACGAAGTTTTGCTGTACTAAAATTCGTTTATCCGCGCAATTCGTTGCACTAATTCGTTTATCCGCGCAATTCGTTGTACTAGACTAATTCGTTTATCCGCGCAATTGGCGGGCCAATACGAAGTTTCGCTATACTAATCTTCAAGGTAATAAACATGAAAATAGAATCTATCCGTTTGAAAAACTTTCGCATGTTTCGTGAGGTCTCCATTAACTAACTCTTAAAACGACTGGTTGAAGTCGGTAATTTACTCTGTGTCTTGTGGAAACAAGGATTTTTTGAGGGCGCTCACCCATGAGGAAGGAACTCGTTTTTCTTCTTGAAGAACCGTCCATACCGAATGCTTTTAAAACACGCTCTGAGCGTGGAACGAGGATATGTTTTATGACTTACCATTCTTCCCGAAAACGCTTTGGTCAACATTTTCTCCGCGACAGCCATATTATCCAACGTATTGTCGCCGCCATTGCTCCCCAACCGGAGCAACATTTGGTCGAAATTGGGCCTGGCAAAGGCGCATTGACTCTGCCTCTACTTCAGTACGGTTGTCCATTGGATGTTATAGAACTTGACCGCGATCTCATTGAACTGCTTACCGAAAAAACGTTATTATTCAAACAATTACGCATTCATCAGGGCGATGCCCTTAAATTTGATTTCAAACAGTTAATGACAAATGAACAACCGCTGCGAATAGTGGGCAATTTGCCTTATAATATTTCTACTCCTTTATTGTTTCATCTACTCAAATATGCGAACGATATTGTCGATATGACATTTATGCTGCAAAAAGAAGTCGTTGAGCGTATGATTGCGGTTCCTGCTACCTCTGATTATGGACGTTTATCTGTGATGCTGCAATATGCTTGTCAGATAGAAAAGTTATTGGATGTCAGCGCGGGCGCTTTTTCTCCGCCGCCTAAAGTCAATTCGAGTGTTGTGCAATTGAAACCCTACGCGATACCGCCCGTGGCGGTTATCAATCAAAAACAGTTTGCTAAAATTGTTGGCCTTGCCTTCTCGCAGCGGCGCAAAACTTTACGTAATACGTTAAAATGTGTTCTTGATGCCAAAGCCATAGAAGCGGCGGGCGTTGATCCACAAGCACGCGCCGAAACTTTGAGGCTTGAGGATTTTGCTCAACTGGCGAATATTGTTGTATAAACTCTGACAATAATATTTACAAGGATTGTATATAATAAGGGATTTTGTTCGCTAAGCAGAATTACAAGGATTGTATATAATAAGGGATTTTGTTTGCTAAGCAGAACTACAAGGATTTATAAACGAATAAATCCTTTTTTATATACAATCCTTGTAGTTATTAGAATAAATCCTTTTTTATATACAATCCTTGTCGTTATTAGTTAATCCTTGTCGTTATTATTTGTTCATTCTCTTATCTAAACGAAGAAATCCTTTTTTATAACAATCCTTGGGCGCTTGGGAAATAAACCAAATGAATGCAATAAACTTTCAAACAGTACAAGCTTTAGTTGAACGCTTTGCAAGTCAATTAGACTCCTATAAACAAAGCCAGTACAATGAAACGCAAACGCGCCGCGAATTTATCGATCCTTTTTTTCTCGCCTTGGGCTGGGATGTCGCCAATGAGCAAGGCTATGCCGAAGCTTACAAGGATGTTGTCCATGAAGATGCGCTCAAAATCGGCCGCGCTACCAAAGCGCCCGATTATAGTTTTCGGATTGGTGGGGTGCGAAAGTTCTTTTTAGAAGCCAAAAAGCCTTCTGTTAGTCTCAAAAAAAATGCAGAAGCGGCCTTTCAAGTGCGCCGCTATGGCTGGAGTGCTAAACTACCGTTGAGCATTTTGAGCAATTTTTCCGAATTTGCCGTTTACGATTGCCGCATTAAACCGGCGAAAACCGATAACGCTGCCAGCGCTCGTCTTTTATATTTAACTTATACCGATTATCTTGAGCGTTGGGAAGAACTTGTTGGCATTTTTTCCCGCGAAGCTATTTTAAAGGGCGCTTTTGATAAATACCTCGACTCCAAAACCAGCGGCTGCGCGGAAGTCGATACGGCCTTTTTGGCTGAAATTGAACGCTGGCGCGACATCTTAGCGCGTAACATTGCGTTGCGTAATCCGGCCTTAATTCAACGCCAACTTAACTTTGCGGTTCAACAAACCATTGATCGCATTATCTTCTTGCGGATTTGCGAAGATAGAGGTATTGAAGACTATGGGCGATTACTCGTTTTGCAAAATGGCCCCCAAATCTATACGCGACTCTTTCAACTCTTTCTGCAAGCAGATGAGCGTTATAATTCGGGCTTATTTCATTTTAAGGCTGAAAAACAGCGCGCTAATCCTGACACGCTGACACCAACACTCGTTATTGACGACAAAGTTCTAAAAGACATACTCAAAAACCTTTACTATCCCGACAGCCCTTATGAGTTTTCTGTGCTGCCAGCGGACATTTTGGGACAAGTTTATGAACAGTTTTTAGGTAAAGTCATTCGGCTCACGCCCGCCCATCGCGCCGTGGTTGAAGAAAAGCCTGAGGTTAAAAAAGCCGGTGGTGTTTACTATACGCCCAGTTATATTGTTGATTACATTGTCAAACAAACGGTGGGCCAGTTAGTCGCTCATAAAAAACCTAATGAAGTCAGGCATTTAAAAATATTAGACCCGGCCTGTGGTTCCGGCTCATTTTTACTTCAGGCCTATCAATTTTTGCTTGATTGGTATACGGAACACTATCGCCAAAATCCAAAAAAATGGGCGGGCCAAAAAAGCAAACATCCGCGTCTTTATCAAGCGATGGGCGGCGTATGGCAACTAACCATTGAGGAACGCAAGCGCATTCTTTTAAACCATCTATTCGGCGTAGACATTGATCCACAAGCGGTAGAAGTGACCAAACTCTCGCTGTTGCTAAAAGTCTTAGAAAATGAACAAAAGCTGTTTCCACAACTGTCCATGTTTCGAGAGCGCGTATTGCCAGACTTGGACAAGTCGATAAAATGCGGCAATTCTTTGATTAGTAATGATTTTTATCAAGGCCAACAACTGGGGCTATTGGATGAAGATACGATTTATCGCATTAATGCCTTTGATTGGGCGACGGAATTTGCCGAGATTTTGCCAGCGGGTGGCTTTGATGCGGTGATTGGCAATCCGCCGTATGGGGCTTTTTTGTCGCCTGATGAAACTGAGTATTTGCTCAACCATTTTGCGCTTCAAAACTACCGACTTGATAGCTATTTACTGTTTTTTGAAAAATCGCTTGATTTAATTAAAGAAAAAGGGCGCCTTGGATTAATCATTCCTAACACTTGGCTTTTAAATTTAAAGTGCGAGAAAATTAGAAAATATATTTTTAATAACACCACAATTAAACAGGTTGTACATTACCGGCACCGTGTCTTCAATAAAGCGACGGTTGATACGGAAATAGTGATAATCGAAAAACAGTTACCTATTGAGACTCACCAAATAGAAATTACTCTCAAAGAAAAAGAGGGCCGTTCTACAAATTATGTGATTGCTCAAAAACGCGGCCAGATGAGCGATGGTAAACCGGTGAATATCTTTGAAAGGCCAGAATTGACTAAAATTGCTGACAAATTACGTGCTTGCCAAAAACTTGATAGTTTATGTGCGATTACTCAAGGGGCAAAACCATTTCAAGTTGGCAAAGGTAAGCCTCCGCAGACACGCGAGATTGTTAATAAAAAACCTTATGTGTCTGAAATTCCTCACAATAATACTTTTCGTCCGTTGCTACGAGGTAGCCTAATTCAAAGGTATGAAATTCTTTGGAATAACAACTACTGGATTAGTTTTGGAGATTGGCTTGCTGAGCCGCGTTACTCGGCTAATTACGATGCGCCTTCCAAGGTAGTCATTCGTCAAACCGGTTATCGTCTTATTGCTACTTTAGATTGTAATCAGTTTATTGTGCGTGATAATTTATACATGATAGTCTCTCGTGAGAACGATTTTGAGTTACGGTTTTTGTTAGGACTCATCAACTCGCGGTTATTTCAGTGGTTTTATTCAAAAATTATCAATCCAGAGGTAGGAGAGGCGCTTGCTCAAGTTAAACGTGGGCACTTAGCGCAGTTACCTATTGCTGAAGTTGATTTTTATAATCCAATCGACAAAGCTAACCACAATGAAATGGTGCAACTTGTCGAAAAATTGCTAGGCTTACATAAACAATTAGCGACTGCCAACGTGCCCCAAACTAAAACCGTCTTGACGCGCCAAATTGAGGCGACTGATAAACAGATTGATCAATTGGTTTATCAGTTGTATTGTTTAACAGTAGAGGAAATTGTGATTGTGGAGAAAAGCTAATACTCAATGATCAAGTTTTTAGTCTGACAATGCACAAGGATTGTATATAATAAGGGATTTTTTTTAGGTGTCCAAATAACTACAGGGATTGAATATAAGCCGGGATTTATCCGCGGCTTTATCTCAATCCTTGTTGTTTTTCATCAGGCTAGGCTTTAATTTGATAACTTCCAACGTCGGCAAAAGTTTCGCTTCGCTGTACTTTTGCCGACGTAACGGTTTTATGGCCCTCAAATCAGTGCCAATAGTCATATAATAATAATGGTATTTAGGAATCCAAAATAACTACAGGGATTGGATATAAGCAAGGATTTTATCCTTAGTTATCTCTGTACAGGACAAAAGTTCCTAAACTGATAAGTTTTATCTAATACATCTTACTGAGACATTCAATAAAAACAATGAGTTACAGTGCATATTAATTTTTTTCTCCTGTACTTAGAGCAATTCGTTTATCCGCGTAATTAGTTGTACTATAGTATCCGTCCAAGATAAATATTGGACGGATTTAAATTCGTTTATCCGCGTAATTCGTTGTACTATAGTAAATATTCGTCCAAGATAAATCTTGGACTCCTTTGAAATCTTGGACTCTTGGCAAAATATGACAGTCTTAAATCAACCCATGACAACAACTCAAAAACATTCCCATGCCGATTTTTATAAATTGGCAGTGGGCGTTTTCTTTCTGACGGGAGTCGGATTCTACACGTTTTTTGATAATAGTAGTACGCCACAAATCGCCTTTTTGATATTTGCAACTGTAGTAGGCGGCTATATGGCGATGAATATTGGGGCCAACGATGTGGCTAACAATATGGGCCCTGCCGTTGGTTCAAAAACCATGACATTGGCAAGTGCTATTGTCATAGCCGCCCTGTTTGAGAGCAGTGGTGCTTTGATTGCGGGTGGCGATGTGGTCAACACTATCAAAAAAGGCATTATTGAGCCGAGCTTGATAGCTGATACTCAAATTTTTCTTTGGATTATGTTATCCGCGCTTTTAGGGGGAGCACTTTGGGTTAACATCGCAACGGCAGTCGGTGCGCCGATTTCAACCACACATTCCATTGTGGGGGGTGTCATGGGGGCCGGGATTGCCTCAAGTGGTTGGGAAATTGTTAATTGGTCAACGATGGCAAAAATATCTGCCAGTTGGGTTATTTCCCCACTTTTAGGGGGTCTTATTGCTGCCCTATTTTTGTATTTTATTCAAGATCGGATTTTTCATAAAGAAGATACGCGGGAAGCGGCTCAAAAAGTTGTTCCTTTTTTAATTGCCATTATGGGCTTTGCATTTACTACTTATTTAGCACTTAAAGGTGTTAAAAAATTAGTAAAATTTGATTTCACGACGGCTTTAGCTGTAGGTGCCGTATTGAGTGTAGTGACTTATGTCATCAGCAAACCGCTTATCACCAAAGCGGCAAAACAGCTCTCTAATACCAAACAGGATATTAATAAGCTCTTTACCATTCCTCTGATTTTTGCCGTGGCACTGTTAAGTTTTGCTCATGGTGCTAATGATGTGGCTAATGCGATTGGGCCATTAGCGGCGATTTATGAAACATTGCAAAGTGGGTTAATTGTTAAAAAAGCACCTATTCCAGTTTGGATTATGGTGATTGGTGCTTTGGGTATTGCAATTGGGCTGGCAACTTATGGCCCTAAGCTGATAAAAACCGTTGGTAGTGAAATCACTGAACTGGATCAGGCAAGAGCTTGGTCCATTGCCATATCTTCCGCCATTGTGGTGATTATCGCTTCGTGGCTAGGATTGCCCGTCAGTTCTACGCATATTGCTATTGGTGGCATCTTTGGGGTGGGCTATTTGCGGTATTATCTCTACCAACAGTATGAAAATGAAATTGAAGGCGTGAAAGCGCATCATATCAAGTCGATCAATGAAAAAATCGTCAAATGGAGTCAAAAACGGGAAGGTTTGGAAGATGACAATGAAAGACTGCGGCTTCAAAATCGGATAACTGCCAAAGAGCAGGAATTGAAAAACATGAACGGCGGTCAAATTAAGTTCACTAAGAAAGAAGTCAAAAAGCTTGCCAAAATTGAAAAGAAGCAGTATGTGAGACACGAAATGCTGATAAAAATTGTGGCCGCTTGGTTAGTGACAGTCCCTGTCTCTGCGTTTATTAGTGCGATGCTCTATTTGGCTTTGGTTTGGAATTTTGGATAATTGTATCGTTTTCAAGAAGCAGAAGCCAGGGGCAGAAGCCAGGGGCAGAAGCCAGGGGCAGAAGCCACGGGTAGAAGCCAGGGGCAGAAGCCAGGGGCGTTGCCCCTGGCTTTAATAATACGCCCCGTTGGGGCTAATTAATGATTAATGATTAATGATTAATGATTAATGATTAATGATTAATGATTAATTATTAATTCGCCAACCTGGCCCTAAAACCAAAAGGTTTTAGACTTCTTGGCATGGTAAGCCATTAATAAAAGCTATTAGCTAGAAAGAAAACCGTTATATAACAGAAACTTTACCAATTGAGCGGCAAGACAACTCAAATTGAAAGGATAAGTGGGATACAACTATTAATTATTAATCATTAATTGTTAATCATTAATTATTATATTGACGGCTTCCGCCTCAAGTCAGCAAGGAGTTTTTGATGGAAAACCTTTAACGGGTAACCAAACCACTGTAAATTTTTTAAATGGTATAGCGACATCTTTGCCATTTAAGGAGTTGATAAATTTTATAGTTTACGCTTATGGTGCGTCACGACGCATGGGTAGCGGCTCGTTGGAAGAAACCTACAATCTCGATCGGGCTGCCAGTTTATTTTCAGAACATGTCAGTTTAATTAATGCGGTGGAATGGTTGTTACAAGCAGATTATGCGGTTAAAAGTGCAGACGCGGAAAATAGGGCTTATTTTGAAAACCGCTATGAAAAAGTCAAAAACATGCTCATCGACTTGTTACCCGACATAGAAAATATTCGGACAAAACCGATTACTAAAACGCAATCAAAACCTATCATAGAATTTAAAACGCCTTATGGTTGGGTAAGCTCTCATCGTTATACATAAGTCTTTTGGATACCGGGTGCATTCTTGATAAGTACAACGGATACTCGAAATAAACGGATAAAAGAACCTTGATTTTTAATGAATTTATTAGGTGGGGCCGACGCTTTAAAATCAATTAAATCAAGTATTTAAAAATTTATGTATAAGGATGAGTGGGTAAGCTTGAGAGATTTGAGTTTGGGTTATCAAACACTGATTGCGTGGATGGTGGATTTAGCTCACCGCTTGTTTGAGCGTTATCCCGACTGTGACAATCCGCTTGAACAGTCTGCGATTGTTTTAGTGGATGAAATTGACTTGCACTTGCACCCTAAATGGCAAAGAACAGTCATTAGCCGTTTGACTCGTATTTTTAAACATACCCAATTCATTGTGACGGCCCATAGTCCGCTTATTGTGCAATCAGCCCCGAAAGATGCCAATATCGTTTTGCTCAAACGGGAAGGTGATCAAGTCGTTATTCATAACGATACATAACAGGTTGGCGTATCGATCAAGTCTTGACGAGTGATTTGTTTGAATTGCCGAGCGCAAGGCCGCCTGAATATGATAACTGTATAAAAAGACAACAAGAGATTTTAGCTAAACTGCAACTCACCCCGGCAGATGAACAGGAATTGGAAGACATTGGGAAAAAGTTAGATGAGTTGCCAATTGTCACGCAACATCCAGAAGACAATGAGGCGATGAAACTGATTCGTGAAACGGCCGCTCTTTTAAAACAGTCTAACCCGATGATCAAGTTTTTAGTCTTCCAATCATAACTACAAGGATTGTATATAAGAAGGGATTTCTCATCAGAAATTTCTGATAAAATTTTAAGTAAGAAATCGAATCGATATGAGAGATATCAATTATCTCACCTAAGTCTAAATTCAGACTCGAAAGAATGAATGGCGAGCAATCCGCTCCGAAATCCTTTTTTATATACTCAAGAATGGAACAAATTGGATTTTTTTAGAAAGAAAAATAACTTAAGTAACTACCGAAAAGCCCCAACGGGGCGAGATTAATATAGCCTGGGGCAACGCCCCAGGAAATATCGCCGAAGGAACGAGTCCTGGCAAGGTAGTGGCTTTTCGGCCTTCCGAAACCACCAAGGCAAGAGTAGAAGATTTGATTTGCCGTGAAAAAACCACCGGGCTGTCATCAGACGAAACTGCTGAGTTGAACCAATATCTACAATTAGAGCACTTAATGCGTCTAGCAAAAGTCCGGGCACTGGGATCGTTCAATGGGATAATCTTTCAGTC
>NBMI01000174.1 GCA_002085445.1 Candidatus Parabeggiatoa sp. nov. 2 | reverse complement strand
CTTTGGGATAATATTACACAGATATTGACGATCAGCGCTATCGTGGCAATCCCTGGACTGCTGTCTGCTTTTCTGGCATACAAAGTCGAAATTTTACCGGCTGACTAAAGTTTGGACGACTGTCGACTGCCAAACTAAAGTTTGGACTCCGTCGATTGACTAGAGTCTGTGGTTAATGAAAATCAACGTTGTAAGGAGAAAATATAAATAATGAAATTTATTCGTGGCTTTATTCTGTTATTGGTTATGGTTTTGGCCTCTCAACCCGTTTATGCTACTCTGTCCGCTGGCCCAATTATCTTTTGGATATTGGGGATTCTTGCCGCATTTGCCCTACTTGGGATTATCCTTTTGACTTTCATCATCATATCAACCGTCTTTTTGATACAGCGCCGTTCAACACCGGCAAGACGGAAATATGGAAAGGTGGCTGAGATTCTTTCCTATATTTTGACGGTTCCCTTTCTCATTTTGATCTTGGCGGTGTCAATCGCAGAAGGATTAAATATTGAGGCATTGGCGCTTTGCGCTATAGTGGCAATCCCGGGCGGATTATCGGCTTTTCTGGCGCAAAGTTTTCGTAGCGGGAAACTTTTGCTTGGAAATGAAAAATGAACCGGTTGGTTTTTTACTGAGTTATTTTGTAAATTCATTTACTTACCAATCGGCCAAACTTTAGTTTTTTTTAGGCAAGTTATTGATGTTAAGTATAAATTCCTAAAGGGCCCCTCTTTTTCATTAATAGTTGGTAATAATACTATTTAATGCTTGCCAAACTCAAGTTTGGACGATTGCCAAACTCCTATCGACTGCCAAACTCAAGTTTGGACTCCAAAGTTTGACTAGACTTCATAAGTCGTAGACGACACCTTGAAGTTTGGACTCCAAAGTTTGACTAGACTTCATAAGTCGTAGACGACACCTTGCCACCATGCCCTGTCCAATCGGTATGGAAAAATTCTCCTCTTGGTTTGTCCACTCGTTCATAAGTATGCGCTCCGAAATAGTCGCGTTGCGCTTGTAGTAAGTTGGCGGGGAGTCGTTCACGGCGTATGCCGTCATAAAAAGCGAGGGCTGATGAAAAAGCGGGCGTTGGAATGCCTAACTCAATAGCCATTGTGACTGCTTTTCGCCAGCCGGCTTCTGCCTGTTTTATCTCGGTGGCGAAAAAGTCGTCGAGTAGCAAGTTTTCTAGTTCAGGGTTTTTTTCAAAGGCTTGTTTGATGTTGCCTAAGAATTTACTGCGAATAATACAGCCGCCTCGCCACATCAGGGCAATATCGCCATAATTCAACTTCCAACCATATTCTTTGGCGGCTTCGCGCATGAGCATATAGCCTTGCGCGTAGGAAATAATCTTGGAGGCGTAGAGGACATCGTGAATGGCTGCAATAGCGTCTTCGGTATTACCTTTAAAAGTTGCTTTGTTAGCTGTAAACACTTGAGCGGCTTTGATGCGTTCTTCTTTACGGGCGGATAAGCAACGGGCAAATACGGCTTCGCTAATCAGTGTTAGTGGTATTCCTAAGTCTAGCGCATCAATGCCTGTCCATTTGCCGGTGCCTTTTTGGCCGGCCGTGTCTAGGATTTTGTCTAGCTGTGGCGCTCCGTTTGTGTCTTTAACGCCTAAAATATTGCTTGTGATTTCAATCAGATAGGAGTCCAATACGCCTTGGTTCCATTCGGCGAAGATGGACTGTAACTTGTCCACACTTAAACCCAAGCCTTCGCGCATCAGTTGGTAGGCTTCAGAGATGAGTTGCATATCACCATATTCGATGCCGTTGTGTACCATTTTGACGTAGTGGCCGGCACCATTTTCGCCTACCCATTGACAGCAAGGTTCTCCATCGACTTTGGCGGCGATGGCTTGCAAAATGGGTTTGACGGTTTGCCATGCTTGTGGGTTGCCGCCGGGCATAATGGATGGGCCGTTGCGTGCGCCTTCTTCGCCGCCAGAGATGCCGGTGCCTAAAAAGCTTAGACTTTTTTTGGCTAATTCTTCGACGCGGCGGTTGGTGTCCGTATAGTTGGAGTTGCCACCGTCAATAATGATGTCGCCGGGTTCTAAATGAGGAACGAGTTGCTCAATAAATTTATCAACCACTTCTCCCGCCTTCACCATCAACATGATAACCCGAGGCGGTTTGAGGGCCGCGATTAATTCTGCAATGGAGTAGGCTCCAGTAATAGCCGTATTGTTTGCAGGGCCTTTGAGGAATTCGTCTATTTTGGAGGTGGTGCGATTGTAAACGGCAACTTTAAAGCCATGATCGTTGATGTTGAGGACTAAATTTTGGCCCATCACGGCTAAGCCTATGAGGCCGATGTCTGCTTTTTCCATGTTTTTGTCCTTTATTCGAATTCATTGCATCAACCCCGAAGGGGCCCTAGGTGAAGAAATGCCAGGGGCGTTGCCCCTGGCTTTATTAATGTCGCCCCGTTGGGGCTGCCAAGTAGTTGCCAGGTAGTTGCCAGGTAGTTGCTATGGGCGTTGCCCCTGGCTTTATTACGTTTATCCGCGTAATTCGTTGTACTCAATTACTCAATTCGTTTATCCGCGTAATTCGTTGTACTCAATTACTCAATTCGTTTATCCGCGTAATTCGTTGTACTTAATTAAAACGCCTGATATAAAACTTATTGCCTTCGTATTCGGTTGCCATGATTTTTCCGTCGCTGAGAAGCGTTTCAACAGTATGCCATTTGGCCTGATTTTTTGCCAGTAATTCGCGGACGGCTTCTTCGCGCATCGGGTGAACGGCGGTAATACTTAATATATCTTCGGCGGCATCGCCAGTGGATGCGAAGACGTTGCCTTCGTAGCCGGTGAGGTATTCAATGTTCGGCACTTTGCGGCTGACAATCTGATAAAAGCGGTTGAGCTCTTCTTCGCTCGGTGGACGAATAGAGGAGATAGCCGGTGGACGAGTTGGTATTAAAAAATAGGCCGTTTTTGGGTTGAGGCGCTGGATAAAGTCGGCGATGCCAGCGGCAGATTCTTCGCTGACGTTGCGATTTTTGACGAGCATGGTTTCTGTTACCAGTGTGCCTGTGTATTCTTTGGCGAATGTTGTCATGCCTTTTAAAATGGTGGCGAGTTTGAGGCTGCTGTGTGGTACATCGAGGCGGTGCCATATTTTTTCGTCAACGCTGTCTATTTTGAGGGATACCCAGTCGGCTTTTTTGAGCGTTTCGCGTACTTCTTCGCGTTCAATCAGGGAGCCGTTAGTAATAATAGCTATTTTAATACCTAAGGGCCGCAATTTGTCAATCGTTTCACCCAAATCAATATCTAGGGTTGGCTCTCCATCTGGTACAAAAGAAAGATGATCAATGGTTTCGCCTTGCGCTTGGAGTTGGGCTACGCGCTGTTTGACAAGTTTAACAAGATAGTCGGCACCGTAAAAGTGGCGACGTTTTATTTCTGTCTGTTCGGTGGGGCCTACTTGACAGTAAGTACAATAGTAGGAACAGGCCTTTGGCGGAATGTTGTTAATGCCAAGGCTGCGCCCAAGTCGTCTTGATGGGATGGGGCCGAATATTTCCATAGTGTTTTTAAAAATATCAAGGTTTTAGGAATCATATGTTTGTAGTAGGCGATTTATCGCCTAAGCGTTTAGAGTTTGTAGTTTGTAGTAGGCGATTTATCGCCTAAGCGTTTAGAGTTTGTAGTTTGTAGTAGGCGATTTATCGCCCAAGCGTTTGTCGTTTTTCGTAGGCGGCAGATGTCCAAGATAAATCTTGGACTCCGGATTCTAGACATGAACTACCTGATTTTTAATTCAGTGAGTTGTTCAATCACTTTTAAGGTTTCTAGGCTCACGGTGGTGACTTTTTTGAGCAATTCAAGTATGTAATGTTCATCGTCTACTCGATTGGGATCGTTGACGATGCTGCTTCTTTTATCCACTTTGAGGCAATATTGTTTGATGATCCATTCGAGGGCGGAGCGGTTGCCGAGTTTGTAATCAAACGCTTCTTTTGGAAGGCCGTCTAAGGTGATAAAGTCGTTGTAAATCAATTGGGTTTTGTCTTTGGATAGGCGCGTTTTTTCCCACACGTAAGCTAGACGGTGCGTTGGGGTTTTCAATCACTTTCAATGGGTAAGGCGGTTGCTGTTCATAGTTCAGGTGCAAGTCAGCCAGTTTGTCGCCGGCTTTTGAAAAGAGCCAAAAGTCGGGTGCCATTGGCAGGCGCGGCAGTTCGCCAATGCCATTAAGAGGGCAACCATAAAGGATTGCCCCTACCATTGATGCATCGCGCCCAGGCGTAATGGTTTGCCAATCGACTGATGTTACCTGAGCCGTTTCTTCCAGAAATTGGTATTTGAGTTGTTTACGCCACTGTTCACCCACACGGGCATAAAAAATTTAGGGAGGGTTTGTGGTTGCTTTTTGCTTAACGAAGAAGTTAATGCTGACACCCACTTGAATACCAAACACATTATGTGTTGTGCCAGAGAGTTTTTGATTTTTTATGACATTTCCGCCAAAATCTAACACATAAACTTTATAAAACGTTTGTGCCATCAGTTTTCGCATCCCATCAAAAGCGATTCCTTCTAAAAAACTATTATTGGTGACAAATGCAACAATGCCTTCTTCGCCGATTCGATCAGTTGCCCATCGAATCGCTTTGACATACGGATCAGATAGCGCATTTTTTAAAGTGGCTTTGGAGGCTTTGCTGTAAGTTTCTCGCACTCGCTTATCGATTTTTGGGTATTGGCGGTTATTATGTTGCGTTTAGCAAAATATGACGAAAAATGCGCTCCGTCAATAGATGCTGAATCAGCATTTCCAAGATGGCCTCGTCGGATAAATTGGGATTAATCGCTTGGCGGCATTGTTGGGCAAAACTGCTGAAAGCGACCTCAAAGGCTTTTTCTTTGACACGCGCTTGGCGAATGATAGTACAGAGTTGTTGCGCTAAATCGGGCACCCGGCCTTTAAATTCGTCGGCCGCTAAATCCCACCGTTCATATTCGGGCCGCTTGAAATTAAAGAATTGCTTCAAGACTTGAACCAGGTGAGCCGGCTCGTCTAAGGATAAGTCTAGGTGTGCGCGCCCATTTTGGATTAAAATCGCTCGTTGTGGTGCTTGAAACAGGATATTGTCTTGAGGATAGTTGTCCTCGGTGAGTTTTTTCTGAACTTGTTGGGGTAAATTGTCTTGGGAATCTTTGGCTTCCCAATAGCCTCGCGGGAGATGGGTTTGGTCAATTAAAACTCCATCTAGGCGGATGTGTTTATTGGTGGGCCGTTTTAGGGTTTGTTGTTGTACCAATGTCCATTGACATTGGTGGGCGCACCTTTCCAATAGATGTTGAAAGGCGATTTTGAGAGTGCCTTCTTGATCTTTGTCTAAGCGGTTAAATTGGCTTAGTTCTGTATAGTAAGTGCGGATGGCTTGGTGTTTTGTGGTTATATTCAGCATGGATAATCAGTGAACAGTGATCAGGAGTCCAAACTTTAGTTTGGTAGGAGTCCAAACTAACATAGATGTCCAAGATAAATCTTGGATTCCAGTCCAAGATAAATCCGGATAAATCTTGGATTCCGGACTCTAGCGGATAAATCTTGGACTCCATGAACTACCTGATTTTTAATTCAGTGAGTTGTTCAATCACTTTTAAGGTTTCTAGGCTCACTGTGGTGACTTTTTTGAGCAATTCAAGTATGTAATGTTCATCGTCTAGTCGATTGGGATCGTTGGTGATGCCGCTTCTTTTGTCCACTTTGACGCGATATTGTTCGATGATCCATTCGAGGGCGGAACGGTTGCCGAGTTGGTAATCAAACGCTTCTTTTGGAAGGCCGTCTAACGTGATAAAGTCGTTGTAAATCACTTGGGTTTTGTCTTTGGATAGGCGCATTTTTCCCACACGTAAGCTAGACGGTGCGTTGGGGTTTTCAATCACTTTCAATGGGTAAGCCGGTTGCTGTTCATAATTGAGATGCAAGTAGGCCAATTTTTCGCCGGCTTTTGAAAATGTCCAAAAGTCGGGCGTCATTGGCAAGCGCGGCAGTTCGCGCTTGAGGTTGGCGGCGTATTTGTGCCGATAGCCAGGGTGGTGCAGCAAACCATAGACATAATAAAAAATGGCCCATTTGGTGATGTTCTCGTCTTGGTAGTGTTTTTGAGAGTGGTTGAGTGCCCAATCGGTGATATTGTCCTTGCGGTTGCTGCCGTCTTCGTCGTAGGTGTAGAAGGGAAAGCATTGCGCTTTCTCAAACGCTAAATCAAGTGATGCTATTAAATTAGTCACAATACAACCAAAGCTTTTTCTATTTCCAACACCTGCCAAACAAATCACCTGATTTTCCGTTTCCGTTTCTGGCGTTGGAACAAATTTCGGAAACAGATAAACGGCATCAATCATCATTCTATCAAAAAATAAGTTGGATTGAGTGAATGGACGATAAAGAGAGCGCCTCATTTTTGCGGCGGTGAATTGGGCTTGAATTCCTCTCTTCAAATAAGTTTTTAAGCTAAGAGCCCAACTAATCTTGCTGTCATCATATAACACAAAATCATCCACTTTTTCTGACTGATTTTGGCGGTTTAACCATTGAGCCACTAGCTCATTATAGGTTTTGATAGTGCGCTGCATATTGTCAGCCAGTGCGTGTGGATTAAAGTTGTAAGTCCAGGCATCGCGCCCAGTTAAGATGCCCCGCCCGTAAATCTTAAAAATAACCCCGTTACCAGACGCATTTTTGGCTTTGGCTTCTTTGGTGCCAAGCGGAATAAACTCCTCAAATTCGGCATGCAAGCCTTCGGTGAGCCAAGAGTGTTTTTTGTCAGGCGTAATGGGTTGCCAATCGACTGACGTTACGTTCGCGGTTTCTTGCAGAAATTGGTATTTGAGTTGTTTATGCCATTCTTCACCCATACGGGCATAAAAAATTTGGTGAGGGTTTGTGGGTGCTTTTTGCTTAACGAAGAAGTTAATACAGACACCCGCTTGAATACCAAACACATTATGTGTTGTGCCAGAGAGTTTGGGATTTTTTCTGATATTTCCGCCCAAATCTAACACATAAACTTTATAAAACGTTTCGTGCAGAAGTTTCCGCAAGCCATCAAAAGCGATTCCATCTAAAAAACTATTATTGGTGACAAATGCAACAATGCCTTGTTCGCCGATTCGATCCGTTGCCCACCGAATCGCTTTGACATACGGATCAGATAACGCATTTCTGTTAGTGGCTTTGGAGGCTTTGCTGTAAGTTTCTCGCACTCGCCTATCTATTTCAGGGTATTGGCGGTTTTTGTTATTGTCATTCTCATTGGCTTGCCAAGCGTTATAGGGCGGATTGCCGATAATCACAAAAAACTCGCTGGTTTGTTGTTTTTTGACACGCTCGGTATTTTCGGCCGCAAGCATATCCACTTGTTGGTTTTCTGCCAGTTCAAAAGTATCGGCTAAGCAAATCCCGTCAAACGGTTGATATTCGCCCATCAAGTCTAGGTATTCATGTTCAATGTTCATGCTGGCGATGTAATACGGCAATAGCATGATTTCATTGCAGTGCAGTTCATGGCGATATTTAGACTTTAAAGCCATCTGACTTTGCAGCGCGATTTCGCGCATGATTCGGACGATAAAATTGCCGGTGCCGACAAACGGATCGAGAATGTGTACGCCTTGGCTGGCTAACGATTTGCCAAACTCTTTTTGCAAAATATCGTTAACGGATTGGATCATAAAATCGACAATCGGTTGCGGCGTGTAAATAATCCCATGCGTGTCGGCGACTTTGATTGAAAAACCTTGAAAAAAACGCTCATAAACGGTGTTTAAAAAGTGTTGTTTATGGCTAGATTCATTAATCGTCGCGGCCACGTCTTCTAACGCGTTGTAGAAATATTTCAGTTCCTCGAAAAAAGCCTCGCGGTTAAAGGCGTGCGCGGTGAGCTTATCAATCACCGTTTCAATTTCACGGGCAATAATGTTGCGTTTAGCAAAAACCTGAGATTTGAAAATGTGACGAAAAATGCGTTCCGTCAACATATGCTGAACCAGCATCTCCAAGATGGCCTCGTCGGATAAATTGGGATTAATCGCTTGGCGGCATTGTTGGGCAAAACCGTTGAAAGCGGCCTCAAAGGCTTTTTCTTTAACATGCGCTTGGCGAATGATAGTAAAGAGTTGTTGCGCTAAATTGGGCACCCGGCCCTTAAATTTGTTGGCCGCTAAATTCCACCGTTCATATTCGGGCCGCTTGAAATTAAAGAATTGCTCCAAGACTTGAACCAGGTGAGCCGGCTCGTCCAAAGATAAGTCCAAGTGTGCGCGCCCATTTTGGATTAAAATCGCTCGTTGTGGTGTTTGAAACAGGATATTGTCTTGAGGATAGTTGTCCTCGGTCAGTTTTTTCTGAACTTGTTGGGGTAAATTGTCTTGGGAATCTTTGGCTTCCCAATAGCCTCGCGGGAGATGGGCTTGGTCAAATAAAACCCCATCTAAGCGAATGCGTTTATTGGCGGGCCGCTTTAGGGTTTCTTGTTGTACCAATGTCCATTGACATTGGTGGGCGCACCATTCCAATAGATGTTGAAAGGCGATTTTGACAGTGCCTTCTTGATCTTTGTTTAAGCGGTTAAATTGGCTTAATTCTTTATAGTAGGTGCGGATGGCTTTGTGTCTTGTGGTTAGATTAAGCATCGTTTTTTTTTGAAAATGGGTTTAGTAGACTTTGCACCGTCCTTTTAAAAAATCCGATGTCTTTGAGACTTCGGAAAATGGGTTATTTAGACGACATGATTTGGGGGCCATAAAGCAATTTGAATGTTTTCAAATCAAATCATGGCCCACAATGCACGCATGCAAGAGACATCCAAATAAACTAGCGCATGCAAGCGTTAAAATCCTTGATTTCATAATAATTAATTCAACCCTTAATCCGCATATATAATAAAGGATTTATAATCAGGTATTTAAATAGACTACACTATACTCGTCGAAAATGGGGAGAGTATTTGGCGGCTAGTCGTATGGCTTCTGTCAGGCTGACTTCGCTGGCGAGGCCTTTGCCGGCAATGTCGAGGGCGGTGCCATGATCGACTGAGGTTCTTAAAAATGGTAGGCCGTTGGTGATTGAAATGGTTCTTTCAAAGTCTACCGTTTTGGTGGCAATATGGCCTTGATCGTGGTAAAGCGATAAAACGGCGTTATATTGTCCTTGCAAAGCTTGGTGAAATACGGAGTCGGCCCCGATGGGGCCTACAACTTTATAGCCTTGTGCTTGGGCCTGTTTGACGGCCGGTTCAACATGGTTAACTTCTTCGTCGCCAAATAGGCCGTGTTCGCCGCTGTGCGGGTTGAGGCCGGCAACGGCTATTGTACCATCTTTTACGCCTAATCTTTTTAGGGCCTCTGTGCAGCGTATGATGTATTGTAATATTCGTTCTTTGGTGACGAGATCACAGGCTTGTCGGAGCGAAACATGGCGCGATAG
>NBMI01000013.1 GCA_002085445.1 Candidatus Parabeggiatoa sp. nov. 2 | reverse complement strand
GCACTGAGTAAGACCACTTGGGGGGAGCCGTGTGAGGGGAAACTTTCACGCACGGTTCTGAAGACCAGTCCCTTATGGCGACATAAGGGGCTGAGTTTAACATTAAGTCTTTTCGTACCAAGTCTTATCGCAGACGATATAACATTGAGTCCTACCTCGGTTTGGAAAAACAAACAAACACCATCTGTTATTGTCGTGTCTCAAGTCCAAAACTTAGGTACGATCTCGAAAGACAAGTCCAATTTATGCGAGAAAAATACCCATTCGCTCCAATCGTCAAAGACATTGGAAGCGGGCGGGGCTATAAGCGTAAAGGGCTTAAATCCCTATTGGGACGAGCAATGCGAACAGATAAACTCAAAGTTGTGGTTGCCCATAAAGACCGGCTCGCACGTTTTGGATTTGAGCTCATCGAATGGGTTATCCAACAAATCGCTGGGGAAATCGTGGTTCTCAAGCAAACTAATCTTTCCCCTTCGCCCGAGCTTACCAACGACTTACTCAGCATCCTTCATTGTAGAATGCACTCACGATGAAATTACAAGAACCAAGTCCGTAAAGCTTTATCCGAACCCAAAACAGAGTTCGATATTTAAAAAATGGCAGGATTGTAGTCGTTATGTTTTCAATCAAACCATTGATTACATCCGTTCTTGCGTTAATTTCTCACCATCTTGGATGGACATAAAAAAGGACTTGTTGAAACAACTCCCTAAATGGTGTGGGCCGGTGCCCTATCAAATAAAAGCTATTGCAGTAAAGGAAGCACACCAAGCTTACTGGAAGGCCAAAGGGCATCCGAAATTTAGAAGTCGCAAAGCACCAACACAGTCTTGTTATATTCCTAAGTCCGCTATTAATAAAGATAGCCGCTTAGTTTATCAGTACCATGAATGGTTTTTGTCTATACCCCACAAAAAAAAAGCCCACGTAGCCGAGAACCAAGGGCGTGTGGTTGCTCTTGATCCGGGGGTACGAACATTCCAATCATTTTATTCTGAACACCTAGCAGGGCAAATTGGTTATGATGATTTTGGGCGTATTCAACGGCTGTGCCATCATTTGGATAAATTGATTTCTCGCACCTGCCAAGCCACCGGTAAGGCCAAGCGAGAAATGAAAAGAGCCGCTGCTAGACTCAGAAAGAAAATCAAAAATATCATCAAAGAAATTCACTTTAAAACAGCACGTTTCTTGGTAGATAACTTTGACGTGATTTTATTACCTACGTTTGAAACCAGCCAAATGACTGGCAAAAGTAGTCGCAAGCTTCGTTCAAAGACAGTCCGTGCCATGTTAACTTGGGCACACTACCAATTTAAGGTTCGCTTGAAAAACAAAGCCCTTGAATTTTGCAAAAAAGTGATTGATGTTTGCGAAGCCTATACCAGCAAGACAGTCAGTTGGACAGGCGAAATCAAAAACGTAGGCGGATCAAGAGTAATCAGTTCAGGTGGAATAACACTTGACCGCGATCTAAATGGAGCCAGAGGAATCTTCATTAGGTCTCTGGTAGATTCACCCTCTCTAACGGGAGCTATTGTTAACGTTTGTTAATATTCGTTAGGATTTGTTAACATAAATGAATCGGTTAAATGATGGGTGGTTTGATTAACCGTGATGAATTCATTATCATATAAACAACAAAAATCAATCGATACACCGTTCAAATTTAGGGATGGCGACGAGACAGACGTCGCTTGTATCCACTAAAAAGTAGCCCCCAATAGTTATTTATTAAAGCCTTGGCGCTTCGTGCTATAGCCGACAAATTAGAACACGGTGAAACGCTATTCTAAAAACGTTCTTTTGTACCACCCAACGTGGTTGCCGGCCCCATCGTCGTATTTTGGGGCAGGCAAGAAAAAACCCTACATGTATGGATTTATTCGTTACGATATGGCATTGATCTACCACTACATCTTTGGTTAGGAGTCATTTTCACGATGGCAGTGTCGGGACAAATTCCCGACACCATAAGATAATTATACTGAGCATCGCCATCCTTAAGCTTTTTTGTCATTTCGACTAAAGCAGAAATCTGAGAAATCGATATTGGACGGGCGGAAGATTTCGTAGCAAATCTCTTGCCTGACAAAAGTGCAATTTGTGCTGGTGCTAAGTATATACGACTGCAAACGGTTAGGATTTGTTTTTAGCCGTGCCAAGTATAGCAAGTTGAAAATCAGTCATTCGCCCCTTTCAATTAGCGATTCGGCCGTGGCATTGTTTGTATTTCTTGCCAGAACCACAGGGGCAAGGTTCATTACGACCTATTTTACGCCCTTTTCGCACAAAAGGCCGTTTCTGTGCTGCTGCTTGTTGTGGCGCTTCTTCCGCCTCAGCTAACTCGTTAGCCAACCCTTGGACTTTGGCATGTCTAAACTGCATCCGACTTCGTGTTTTATTTTTTCAAGCAATTGAGAAAACAATTCAAATGCTTCACGCTTATACTCGTGCTTGGGATTTTGGTGGGCATAGCCGCGCAGATGGATGCCTTGACGTAAATAGTCCATCGCTGCCAGATGTTCTTTCCAATGGCCGTCAAGTATTTGTAACATAACGGCTTTTTCAAAATGGCGCATCACCTCGGCACCCACGATGCGTTCTTTTTCGGCCGAGGCTGCGACAATGGCTTCTTCTATTTTTTTGCGTAACGGCTCTTCATGTAAAGCATCGTCCTCTTCCAACCATTGGGCAATCGGTAAACGTAGCCCAAATGTTTGCTCAATGGCCTCTTCAAGGCCGGGAATCTTCCACAATTCATCCAGACTTTGGGGTGGAATATAAGTATCTATCACACCCATCAGTACGTCGTGACGAATCGCTTTGATGGTGTCTTCAACGGAATCAACCGCCATCAATTCGTTGCGTTGTTCATAGATAATTTTACGTTGATCGTTGGCGATATCGTCATATTCAAGCAATTGCTTACGAATATCAAAGTTACGCCCTTCAACCTTCCGTTGCGCGTTTTCAATGGCTTTTGTCACCCAAGGATGCTCAATCGCCTCTCCTTCTTCCATGCCCAGTTTCTGCATTAAACCGGCAACGCGCTCCGAGGCAAAAATTCGCATCAAGTTGTCTTTTAAGGACAAATAAAAGCGACTAGAGCCGGGATCACCTTGCCGCCCGGAACGTCCACGCAATTGGTTATCAATACGCCGTGATTCATGGCGCTCGGTGCCGATGATGTGCAATCCGCCACTGTCAATAACGGCTTTATGACGTTTTTTCCATTCTTCACGCAGATTTTCAACTTCTGCATCTTCCACTTTTTCGCCCTGTTCTTCTCGAAACGCTTTAATTTCCGCTTCGACATTGCCGCCTAGCACAATATCCGTACCGCGCCCGGCCATGTTGGTGGCAATAGTAACCGTTCCAAGACTGCCAGCTTGTGCAACAATTTGGGCCTCGTGTTCATGGAATCTGGCATTCAAAACTTGATGCTTAATTTTTTCTTTGTGCAGATGTTCTGACAACAATTCAGAATTTTCAATCGAAGTCGTACCCACTAACACCGGTTGCCCACGCGCTTGGCAGTCCTTGATGTCTTCAATAATGGCAGCGTGTTTTTCCTCGACCGTGAGATAAACTAAATCGCCTTTGTCGTCACGAACCATGCGCTCATTGGTGGGAATCACCACCACTTCTAGGCTATAAATGTGTTGAAATTCATAAGCTTCTGTATCGGCCGTGCCGGTCATTCCCGACAACTTATCATACAGGCGAAAGAGGTTTTGGAAAGTAATAGAAGCCAGCGTTTGGTTTTCGTTTTGAATCAACACATCTTCTTTGGCTTCGACGGCCTGATGTAATCCTTCAGACCACCGCCGCCCTGGCATTTGCCGCCCGGTAAATTCATCGACAATCACAATTTGATTGTCTTTGACAATGTAATCGACATCGCGCTGAAACAAAGTATGGGCGCGGAGGGCTGCATTGACATGGTGCATCAAGCTGATATTGGAAGCATCATATAAACTTTCGCCCGGTTTAAGTATGCCCTCCTTGACCAAATACTCTTCAATATGCTGATGGCCATCATCACTTAAGGTGGCTTGTTTGTGTTTTTCATCGACATAGTAGTCGCCCGGTACTTCGACTTCATCATCTTTCTGGGGTTCTCGTTCTTGTGGTTTCAAACGAGGAATAATGACATTGATGCGTTTGTACAAATCCGAATTGTCATCGGTAGGCCCAGAAATAATTAAAGGAGTGCGGGCTTCATCAATTAAAATGGAGTCCACTTCGTCAACGATGGCAAAATTTAATTCCCGCTGAGCGCGGTCATCTTTACCAAACGCCATGTTGTCGCGCAGATAGTCAAAGCCGAATTCATTGTTGGTGCCGTAGGTAATGTCGGCCCCATAAGCTTGGCGCTTTTCTTCCGGCGACATTCCTGGTACGCTGACTCCGACTGTCATGCCTAAAAACTGATAAATGTGTCCCATCCATTCGGCATCGCGGCGAGCTAGATAGTCGTTGACGGTGACGATATGGACACCTTTGCCGGTGAGTGCATTGAGATAGGCGGCCAAGGTTGCTACCAAGGTTTTACCTTCACCAGTACGCATTTCGGCGATTTTGCCTTGGTGTAGTACCATGCCGCCGATGAGTTGCACGTCAAAGTGACGCATGTTCAAGGCACGTTTACCGGCTTCACGGACAGTGGCAAAGGCTTCTGTAAGTAAATCGTCTAAGGGTGCTCCGTTGTCTAAACGTTGGCGAAATTCGGCTGTATTGGCTTTCAATTGGGCATCACTTAAGGCCGATATGGAGGGTTCCAAAGCGTTAATTTGGTTCACCACCTTGGACATGCGTTTGATGAGCCGCTCATTGCGGCTGCCAATAATCTTGGTAAAAAAATTCTTGATCATGTTTGTATGTAGCTTGTTGTGTTATATATCTATTAAATTAGAATGAATGACGAAATAAAATTGAAATGCGAATGAAGGGCTGAGTTGAGTTCATTATATACTGCAAACGGTTATGATTTGGACTAAAAACACACCGCCTACCCTAATGGCACTTAGACTTTGCTTAAAAAACTTTTGCATCGTTCACAAATTGCGCTTTTGTCATTCCGATGAAACATGACAAAAAACTTAAGGATGACGGTGTATATAGATTTTCAGAAAAAGATGGCAGCCACTGAAAGTGAAAGTCCCCTAAAGGGGACTAAATAATTATCTGAATATCTATAGTATATATTTTACACCGATCTCGAAATCAGTTTTTCAAGGAAAAACGGATTCCTAGATCACAAATTGCGCTTTTGTAATTTTTATGAGAAATCTGGTTTTCATGGCTGAGCGTGTTAGAACAAAGTGATACCTGAAAAAAACTCCGTTTATGACGGTGTCAATTCACAATTCACAATTCGCGGCTAAAGCACACAATTTTCACCTCCCCACCCCTAGCCCCGTCCAATCGGGGAATAAAACCCCGCGTGTTGTGAGTAAAACCGTGGAGAAGTCCCTTTACGTCAGGGGATTTAGGGGTGTGTTAAAAGTCCCGTTTTTAGCCGTGCAAAGTCTAAAATCAGTTAGACTGTGAACAGCTAGATTTTTTAAATCCCCACCCAAAAAGTACCAGAATGCCATAACAAAGTTTAAATGTTGGCAGTTTGGAGTAAAGTTACAAAACATCTCAAAGGATTTTTTGAGATGATTTTCATTTTTCTATAGATGTTCAGATAATTATTTTCTTGCCGAGGTGTCTCAAGCCGAGAGATAAATCGGAGAGGGCGTAAAGCTTCGATTATCGATGCCGACTAACCGTCTTGGTGTCTTGAAGTAGTACCCTTTAGGGTACAGTAGCTCTTCAGACAAACTACGTTATCTCGCAAGCGGAAGTTACTGCGGATCATAGCGATAGCGAGATCACGGCTTGTGCTGTTGGCTGCCAAAGAAATTATTTTTCTGAAAATATTTTAAAACCCAGGCGATACTGAAAGTACAACGGATTTTTTGACTAAACGGATTTTTTAAGTTTAATACTCGAGTTGAAAATCATAAGGCTTGCTAATTCAATCCCTTATTTCCGGAACACCTTTTTCAAGTACGTTCCGTAGAAGTCAAAAACTATAAAAAAAAAGGAATTAGTCATCTGAAATTCATTTTTCAGGTATACGGAACATACTTCAAATCTGTGAAAATAAAAAACGGAACTTTTAATTAAATTCCTAGCAAAATTATCTACTTATCATTAATTGAGTCATTTTTAATTTTTAATTAGTATAACTTGGGATCGTTGCTCAACTAGGCGAGTTGAAGTTAGAAGTTTAAGGGTGCGACTTTAATTTATACGGAACGTACTTCAAATCAGTGAAAATGACAAATGAACTGGTAAGAAAATTCCTAGCAAAATTATCTACTTATCATTAATTGAGTCATTTTTAATTTTTAATTTTTCATTAGCTATATGAGTCCCCGGTAAAAAGTCATTTTTCTCTGGTAATGGGTAAATGGTAATGGGTTCGATGCCAAATAATTCAAGAAAAAACTTTTGCCTCGAATTGGTAATGGCTCATTTTCCCAAAGAGTAAAAACTTTAAAAACTGCCTATAATACTGGCTTTTTTACCCATAATAGTTTAAATTAGTTTTTTTTCTGGGTCCTTTATCGTGGTAGAGTCATTGACCGCTTAGGCGTTGTCTAAAAATAAGTAATTACCCTGTAATGACGACCTCAACAGCATCAATTGTTGATGTTATATCTAGACAAATCATTAAAATCCACATAGGACCAATAAATTACAAATTACAAATTACCAATTACCATGGCGAATTGACCGGCGTTCCAGCGTAATGAAGACAGCAAGAGTTCAATTAGTCTGACTTGAGTGGAAATAGTATATACAAAAATTTCCGTTATAAAAATTTAATTTATAAGGATTTTTTGTAAAAAAGTTGCAAAACAGAGGAACACAGAGAATACCGAGTGTTTTCGCTTCAACTCGGTGTTACCTCTGTATTCTGACTGAGAGTGTTTCCCAAATACCAGACCAGACTGTTTACCTACACGAGGTCATACACTATTTTTTTGACAATCTCACGTATTCTGACAATTTGATGTTTTCTGACAACGTAAAGCTGTCCATCGCGCCCAGATACTTAATTGGGTTGATAGCGACACCAGATTGCCGCACTTCAAAGTGAACGTGAGGCCCCGTGGAACGACCTGTTGAACCCACCAAAGCGATCATCTGATCTTTGTAAACGTAGTCTCCCACTTCCACCAAGTTTTGACTGTTATGGGCATAGCGGGTTGAGTACATGTCGCCGTGTTTGACTACAACCAGTCGCCCATAACCACGCACATATTTTGAGCGCGTAACAACCCCCTCTTCTACCACATAGACTGGTGTTCCCGTTGGCGCCGCAATATCAATACCCTTGTGTACCCGTCTACCGCGCCATCCGTATGGTGAAGAGACACGGCCTTCTTTTAACGGCCAGCCGTCTGGTAGAATGGTTGTGTGAGAGCGATATTGCCGCCATAAGTTTTTTGGGACTTCTATAATGGAAGGCTCAACTTCAAAAGCGGACGACAGGGAGTCAAATCGCCGATAGCTGCTCTGGTAGGAGAAACGTTTAGCTCTCTGGCGAGTTTGAGTCGTGCGTTGTTGCTTCGCTATGAGGTTGTCCCAAGAGAGACTCAAATCCGAGTTAATACTCGGCCTCTGGTTGACTAATTGTTTGCCCCATTTATCCAGTCGAGCAGCTTGGGCTTGCAAAGCATTGACGCGCAGTGCCAACTCTTCAAGATTGTCCTTTTCGGAAGTTTGGTTTGCAGATTCAGAACGTGGTGTCGCATGATGGCGTGATTGCCCACCTGAGCTATAGTAAGCTGAAGAAGCAACACTCCCTATCGTCAGCATCGACACGAAAGCCACGGGCACGAAAATTGAGCGGGTCAAGTGGGTATTACTGCCTTTTACAAGGTTTTTTCTTATAAGGATAACGTCCATAGTATTTCCCTTTGGTTGAGGTTAAAATCGGTTTCTATACTTACCACCGCAACAAATTGAGCTATTGAAACGAACACCACAGAATCACACCGATTCTATGTCAAATAAATCATTTGGTAAGCGTTTCTCTGTCCAGAATATATGAAATCCGTAATGAGCATAATGGCGAACCCTTCGGGGGTTTTATGCCGTATTAATCAACACAGTAAAATTATTAAACGACTTGATAACTTAAGTAAGGCCAGCTTGCCTACACCATTAAACCAACATTGTCATGTTGCTAATTTACGGGACAAAACGTTGGTCATACACGCCGAGTCAAATCTTTGGGCGACTCGGTTACGTTTACTGGCTCCGGAACTTTTGCGCCGTTGGCAAGGGGACAGTTCCATACCTCTCATTGATCAAATAGTCGTTAGGGTACGTCCGCCGTTGATTCCAGAAAAAAGCAGTGTACCACCACCCCCCCGATCCATCGACTTGAGATAACAGTGAAACTCAAAATAAAAAGGGAAAAAGGAAAAGGAGTTCATAACATAAGAACGTGGACTCCTTTCCTTGCCCCCTTTGACCTTTCCCCTCAATACAGTGCCAGAGGCTGAAGATAACTTAAGGCTGGCACGGTGATATTGTCATCACAGCGTACCATCTCATACGTGCCGCGATCCGCTAACAAAGTACGCAATAAAGTATTGTTAAGTTCATGCCCAGATTTATGGCCACGGAAAGCACCTATCATACCATGTCCCAATAAATATAAATCTCCGATGGCATCAAGCACCTTATGTTTCACAAATTCATCCTCATAACGTAAGCCTTCTTCGTTCAAAATGCGATACTCATCCATCACGATGGCATTCTCTAGGCTACCCCCTAAAGCGAGTTTATTTTCGCGCAATAGCTCTATATCGCGCATGAAACCAAAGGTACGGGCACGACTGACTTCTTTGACAAAAGCTGTTTTCGAAAAATCAATTTCAGCGTAACTCGGACTGTGCCTAAACACCGGATGGTCAAAATCTATTCTGAAACTGACTTTAAAACCATCAAAGGGTTCAAAACGTGCCCATTTGTCGCCTTGTTGTACTTGTACCGTGCGTTTGATACGGATATAGCTTTTGGGAGCATTTTGTTCTTCTATGCCTGCCGATTGAATCAAAAAGACAAACGGCACCGCACTGCCATCCATGATAGGGACTTCAGGGGCACTGACATCAATATAGGCATTATCTATGCCTAAACCCGCCAAGGCCGATAATAAGTGTTCAACCGTCGATATTTTAACCGAACCATTGACTAAAGTCGTCGATAACCGCGTATCACAGACATTTTCGGCACACGCCGCAATTTCTACCGGGACTTTTAAATCAACTCGCCTAAAAATAATCCCACTATTGGCCGGTGCAGGTCGGAGGGTAAAATAAACTTTTTCACCCGTGTGCAGACCAACACCTGCAGCACTAATTGCATTTTTTAAGGTACGCTGCTTTATCATTATTTTGTGTCTCTGAGTCACTATGAAGGCCGTCGGCGACTATTTTTTGTAATTGGTTTCTGGTATCATTTTTTAGGCATAATTCTCGGAATCCGTTTTTGTTAAAAAACCGATTCCGAGAAGACTTTAGAATTGGTAATGGGTAAAGCTTTCGGGCGCGTGCTGTCCTTATGTAAGGCATAACCCTTTCTTTTCATAAAGTTGATACCACCTCCCTGACTCCGTTGACATTCTCTATTGTGAAGGCCTTCAATCCGCTTGCCGACGTAAAAAAGCGGGAATGTCTAAGTAATCTCCAGAAGGCGTTTCATGGTCGCCATTGTCGTCAAGGGGATTGTCATTACTGCCGGTTTGTAGACGTGTTACTGTGGGTTTATCGAACTCTCTGTAGTCCATTTTATTGGGTTTCTCGACCACTGCCTGCTGCTTGGGCACCACTTTCATTGGAGGACGTTCTTGTTGTTTACTGACCGAGCCTACACCGGTTGCAATCACGGTGACACGCATCTCATCGGTCATTTCTGGGTCAAGCACCGTACCCACAACCACCGTGGCGTTTTCTGAAGCAAATTCTTCAACCACATCGCCCATTTCTTCAAATTCGCCAATGCTCAAATCGGGGCCTGCGGTCATGTTGACTAAAATGCCACGAGCGCCTGATAAGTCTACGTCTTCCAAGAGTGGACTGGAAATAGCTTCAATGCCAGCCTTACGGGCGCGGCCTTCACCCTTCGCATAGCCTGAACCCATCATCGCTAAGCCCATTTCCTGCATGACGGTGGTGACATCGGCAAAGTCTACGTTAATCAAGCCGGGGCGCGTTATCAATTCAGAAATGCCTTGCACGGCACTGTACAAAACCCCGTTAGCGGCTTTAAAAGCATCCAACAAGGTTGTGTCTCGGCCTAAGACACTGAGCAATTTCTCATTGGGAATAATAATCAAAGAATCAACATGTAGACCCAATTCTTTAATGCCTTCTTCTGCAACCGAGGCGCGTTTTCTACCCTCAAACGGAAACGGACGGGTAACAACGGCCACTGTCAGTATGCCGAGTTCTTTAGCAATTTGTGCCACCACGGGGGCGGCCCCAGTGCCCGTGCCACCCCCCATGCCGGCGGTGATAAACACCATATCAGTTCCTTCAAGGACGGCCATGATACGTTCACGATCTTCCAAAGCTGCTTGTTGACCAACCTCGGGGTTAGCCCCAGCACCCAAACCTTTGGTTATATCAGTACCCAGTTGCAAAATGGTTCGGGCCGAGGAATTTTTAAGGGCTTGTGCATCGGTATTGGCGCAAATAAATTCAACTCCTTCAATATTACCTTGGAGCATGTGTTCAACCGCATTGCCACCACCACCACCGACACCAATCACTTTAATAACAGCATTTTGGCTATAGGTATCCATTAATTCAAACACTTTTATTTCCTCCGGTTTCGTTAAGTCATCGTTCTCGTCAACGTGAATTTCTTCGCATAAGCCAATGGCGAAATATTCTCGCGAGGAGTTAAAAGGAAAAATACTATTTAAACACTTGTTTATTATTTCAGCCAGCCAAGGACACAAAACTCAAAGGTCGTCCCTCAAAAGGTTGCGAGGCAAAAGTTTGTCGATACTCCTTTTGCCTCTTCGGTGATTTTTCCGTCCAAACTAAAAGGTTTGGCTAGTACAAAGATAAAGCAAAGGACGAAAGCATCACGACTTCTACCTGACTACCAAGTGCCAAGGACACTGTGGGCGTTTTTTAAATAACTTATTGAAATAATAATATAATAGTCGTGCGAATATTCGCGCCTCAAAGCTCAAAATTGGCGAAGGTATTAAAAAGTCGAAAAGTGTTTAATTCCGGAACGCTCTGTGTAACGAGAACGATCATTTAGAACGAAAACTCATCAAAAATTACCTTGAAACCAATTTCTCATGCGACCAACCACCCCTTTTAAATTTCCCACCTGTTGGGTAACCTCCGATATCCGCTCATGGCGGTGTTGGAAACCAAATAAGAGTAAACCAACACCGGTCGCATGAATCGGGTTGCGGACGACATCAATCAATCCCGTCACATACTTAGGATAACCCACTCGCACCGGCATAGAAAACACTTCTTCGGCCAGTTCTACAACACCATCCATTTTAGCGCTACCACCCGTCAGTACAATGCCGGCCGCAATCAACTCTTCATAACCACTGCGTCGCAAGACCGCTTGTACGAGGGTGAATAACTCTTCGTAACGTGGCTCTACCACATCAGCTAAGGTTTGCCTCGCCAACTGGCGGGGGGGACGGGCACCGACGCTAGGCACTTCTATCATCTCCTCAGCATTTGCCAATTGCGTCAAGGCACAAGCATATTTGATTTTAATCTCTTCGGCATACTGGGTAGGGGTACGCAGAGCCACGGCAATATCATTGGTTACTTGATCGCCCGCTATCGGAATCACGGCCGTATGACGTACCGCGCCTTCGCTAAATATGGCAATATCAGTCGTCCCACCGCCAGTATCTACCAAACAAACGCCCAAATCTTTTTCATCTTCGGTCAACACGGCGGCACTGGAAGCGAGTTGTTCTAGGATCATGTCATCAACTTCCAGTCCACACAGGCGCACACATTTAATGATATTTTGCGCGGCACTAGCGGCACCATTGACCAGGTGGACTTTGGCCTCTAAGCGAACCCCAGACATGCCTATGGGTTCGCGGATTCCTTCTTGGTTATCAATGATAAATTCTTGAGGAAGGATGTGAATGGTTCTTTGATCAGCCGGAATGGCTACTGCGCGGGCCGCATCAATGACCCGATCAAGATCATCTTGAGTCACTTCCTTGTCACGAATCGCCACAATGCCCTCTGAATTCATACTGCGGATATGACTGCCGGCGATACCGGTGTAAACGGAATTAATTTCACAGCCGGACATTAATTCCGCTTCTTCCACAGCGCGTTGAATTGAATGGGTGGTGGATTCAATGTTGACGACCACACCTTTTTTTAAGCCCCGCGAGGGGTGTTGCCCTATCCCAATGATTTCGACTTCATTTCCATCGGGAGAGACTTCGCCCACAATGGCTACCACTTTGGAGGTACCAATATCAAGGCCGACGACTAAGTTTTTTTCTCTGGGTGCCATGTTTGTCCTCATTCTGCCAATGCGGTTTGTACCGCAATGCCATTGGTGTAACGCAGATCGACGTGTAGCGGGGGTGATTTTTGCGCGGTCAACATGCGGCGGTGTACTTTGAGAAAACGTTGCACACGAGCGTCACTGTCACCTCGTCCCAACTGAAGTTTCATCCCATTATCTAACACCATATACCAAGTAGATCGAGCGTTACGGCCAAATTCGTGGATTTGTAAGCCGGCATCCTGCACCAAAGGATAAACCCGATTGTAATGCTTTAAGACTTCACCTACACTACCGAGTGGCCCTGCAAACCGGGGTAACCCCCAACTCCCCCGTTTTATTTCCCCTTTTCCCTTTTCCCTTAAAGGAGGCCCGATAAACAAGTTACCCTGCTCATCAACGAGGGCTAAATCCTCCCACCGTGCCACGGTCTGACGCTCTTGTACTTGTATAAGTAGGGTATCCGGCCACTGCCTTTGTACTTGCGCGTCTTTTAGGAAAGGCAAGGTCAACACCGCCCGCTGCACGGCGGCCAGATCGACACTCAAAAAACCGCCAGAAACAACCTGAGATACCAAAGCTTGCAAGTCTTTTTGATCGGTATTGATAAGATGACCTTCAATACGCACAACTGTCAGCGGGAGGGTGTGAGGATCGAGAATCACAAGCAAAAAACTACCTAACAGACTTAATAGCAAGAAAAGAAACAGCACGTTTTTGATCCAAAATAAGTGAGTTAAGACCATGGTGGGTGCGTAGCGTTGCCACAACGACACTTTCGTGCGTGGTAGCAAAGCTTGTGCATTGATTCGCTTATTGGGAACATGGACTAAAGGTTTCATGCGGTGGCTAAAATACGCAACACTAATTCATCAAAGCTGATGCCGGCTGCTTTAGCTGCCATTGGTACTAGGCTATGATCTGTCATCCCCGGCACGGTATTGACTTCTAGCAACCCAAGTTGTCCAGCCGAGTCAACCATGAAATCCACACGTCCCCACCCGCTGGCACCAACGGCTAAAAAGGCTTGCAGCGCCACGTCTTGCAATGCTTTTTCTTGCGCGGCGGATAAACCACAGGGGCAGATATAAGAAGTTTTGGTATCGCTATATTTGGCGGCAAAGTCGTAAAATTCACGGGGAGTTTCTAGTCGTATTAAGGGTAAAACGGTGTTGTCCAAAATCGCGGCCGTATATTCTAATCCACTTACATAGTGTTCGGCTATGATTTCACAGTCAAATTGTGAAGCCGTCTCGACCGCATGGGCAAATTCCTCAAGATTATTGACTTTGCTTATCCCGACACTGGAGCCTTCTAATGCGGGTTTGACCATGAGCGGCAAGCCTAACTGTTCGACGACTTCAGTAAAATGACTGTCAGCATGCACAAGGGCGCACGGTGGGGAAAGCAATCCCATCCCTTGCCAGAGTTGCTTGGTACGGTATTTATCCATTGCCAAGGCTGAACCTAATACGCCACTGCCGGTATAAGGTAGCCCCAAATGCTCTAACACGCCTTGTATCGTGCCATCTTCGCCACCTCGCCCATGTAAGGCGATGAAAACGCGGTCAAAGTGTGTTTCGGTCAATTGTGTCACATCGTATGCGGTATCTATGCCAACAGCATCAACGCCCCTTTGCAATAATGCGTCCAAGACGGCTTGTCCGCTTTTAAGGGAAATTTCTCGTTCAGCGGAATTGCCGCCCATGAGTACCGCTACTTTGCCAAATTCTCTCTTCATTTTTCAGTTATCATTTTTCAGTTATCAGCCAGTGGGCTGGTCGCTGTTGGTGAGGATTTCGTTCAGTATCAAAGTTTGTTTTTGCCGGTGGCAGTGGCGATTGCGTTTGAGCGTATTTGCTTTTTGGCTTTGCGCCGCCTATACTTTTTCTATGAGTACCGAACAAAAAAGTGTCTTGTATCTGTTCGTTCAAAATTTTTATAATTTAATTTCAATGATTTATGTTTTTAGGAACAAAAATTAAATTTCAGTGAGTTACTTTTTTTTCTTGTACATAAGTTTTTCATATAAATAAATATTTTGGTGGTTAAAAACCTCGCTCAGGAAGGCAACACTCTACGGTTTGCCTAGTAGTCTGTCAACATTGTTTTGACGGGTAAAATACTCAATAATTTTTCCAAACTTTAGTTTGGCTGGTGTCCAAACTTTGCTCCAGTTTTTGCTTAAAAAAACGGGAGTTTGGCAGTCGTCCAAACTAACTAATGGCCGAGTTTGGCAGTCGTCCAAACGTTAGTTTGGCATGCTAATGTTTGGCAGTGCCCTTAAATCCGTCCAAACTTTAGTTTGGTAGTGTTTGGCAGTGCCAAGTTAAAACCTGTTACCCGTCAATAGAACATTGACAGAGTACGATTTATAGTATTCTTCTGAACAACTAGACTTTGCTTGGACTAAAAACGCCTCTCCCAACACCCTCTCCAGAGGGGACTTGTCGTGGTTTTTTTCCCGGAACAAAGGGGGTAGGGGGTGTGTAAAAAGTTCAAATTCTAGCCGTTTGCAGTATATATATCCCTATCTGTGGTGATCTCTGTATAGCAATCTCTGTGTGGTAATCTCTGTATG
Source organism: Candidatus Parabeggiatoa sp. nov. 2 (assembly GCA_002085445.1). Taxonomy (GTDB): domain Bacteria; phylum Pseudomonadota; class Gammaproteobacteria; order Beggiatoales; family Beggiatoaceae; genus Parabeggiatoa. Next base: position 14,493 of record NBMI01000013.1, on the reverse strand, counting down.
TATACAAATCGGGATTCCCGACTTGGTGCAAACCAAAAGCCCTGATTAACAATGCGAATATCGAGGTAAAAATAAAAAATTAACAGAGGCATAAAAATTAAGAATGAAAATTTAAGAATGAAAAATAAAAAATTAACAGAGGCATAAAAATTAAGAATGAAAAATTCAAACTGAAAAATTAACAGAGGCATAAAAATTAAGAATGAAAAATTCAAAATAGAAAAATCACTCTATTAAAAGAGTGTTTTATATACTGAACAACATAGCTCTTTCTGTCATTTCGACAATAGGAGAAATCTTATCAGGTAGGAGAAATCTTCTCAAGTTCAAGTTCCCTCACTGAGTCGGGATCGTCGGGACTCTTCATTCCAAAAGCGCAAAATTTATTTTACCTTCGAGGCCAAAGTTTTTTAACAACAACTTTGGCCTCGAATACTCAATTCAATCCGACCGTCGCATTAACAAAAGCCCCCCGATTTGCGAAGACCAATACTGATTTCTTTGCTCCCGTTTTTTCTTGAATTATTTTGCGTCGAACTGATAACTGATAACTGATAACTGATCACTTCCGAGGTTCTCCGACAACATGCACCTCTGGTGTTAAACTCACGCCGTAGCGCTGTTCTATATCCGCCTTTATCTGCTCAATTAAATTTTCAATGTCTGCCGCCGTCGCGCCACTGTTATTAATAATAAAATTGGCATGCTTTTCTGATACGCATGCTCCGCCCACACAACGACCTTTCCAACCGGCTTGTTCTATCAAACGAGCGGCATAATCGCCTTTTGGATTACGAAACACCGAGCCGCAACTGGGCAAGCCCGTTGGTTGTTTTTCATTGCGTTGTTTCAATAAAGCTTGAATTTTCGCTTTGCCTTCCTTTTCTGGATCGGGGAGCAGTTGCAAGGTGGCGGCCACAAACCATTCGTCTTTTGGGCCTCTGACATCGCGGTAACCTATTTTATAATCCGTTACTTGACGGCGATGATGTTGGCCTCGTCGGTCTAAGGTTTCTACACCTCGCACGAGTGACCACGTATCCCATCCCCACGCGCCAGCATTCATGGCTAAAGCACCGCCAAAAGTGCCAGGTATGCCCGCTAAAAATTCGGTGCCCGTTAAACCAGCCTGTGCGGCAAAGCGGGCAACTTTGGCGCAACTCACGCCCACTTCAACGTATAAGGTATTATCGCTTAATAAAGTGATTTCATTGAGCAAACCGGCTGTGTGTATCACAACACCACGTATTCCACCATCAAGCACCAGCAGATTACTGCCCAAGCCAAGCCAAAAAACCGGTATATTGTCTGGTAGTTGCAGCAATAATTGCGCTAAATCCACCACATCGGCCGGCTCATAAAACCATTGAGCGGGGCCGCCTACTCGCCACGATGTATGCTTTGACATAGGCTCATTGTGACGTAGTTTGCCACGCAAGCCGACGATATTAAAAGGATTGGTGTGCAATCTCTCGGCACTCTGCATCGAATGGACATTTTCATTACCCGGCGGCTTAGGAGAGGGTTTCATCTTCATTTCCTACGGCTAAATGCTTTGCTAAGGTCGCGGCGACGGTGCCAATATTGCCAGCACCTAAAGTGAGTAAAATGTCTTTATCTTGTAATAAAGGCGGCAAGACGCTGGTCAATTGCTCAGGTTGCGCTACCAATTGCGGATTAACTTGTCCTTTAGCACGAATAGCTTGGTACAAGGCTTCTGAAGTCGCCCCCGCAATCGGGGCTTCTCCCGCAGCATAGACCTCAAGCAATAACAAAACCTCAATGGTGGATAAGATTTGCACAAAATCGTCAAATAAATCTTGGGTGCGCGTATAGCGATGTGGTTGAAAGGCCACCACTAAACGCCGCTGCGGCCATCCGTCGCGTATGGCTTGTAGCACGGCGGCGATTTCATGCGGGTGATGTCCATAATCGTCAATGTGCAAAACTTCCCCTTGTGCGGTTTTGAGGTTTTGCATTTGAAAGCGGCGGTCTATGCCACTAAACGCTCGCAAAGCACGACTAATCGCGGCATCAGAAACACCCACCTCGTGCGCGACGGCAATCGCGGCCAACGCATTACGCACATTGTGCTTGCCCGGCAAATTCAGTGTCACTTCTAGCCAAGGGCTTTGGTCATGTAAGACTTTAAAGCGCGTTTGTCCTAAGCGATGCAGGATGTCAGTGGCGCGGACATCGGCCTGTTCAGATAAACCATACGTTATCTTATGTTTGGTCAGTTGCGGCAAAATGTTCTCTATCACCGGATCATCAATACATAAAACGGCCAATCCATAAAACGGTAATTGTTGCAAAAAATCAACAAAAGTTTGACGCAAATGATTGAAATCATTGTTATAAGTTCGGATATGGTCCGCGTCGATATTGGTGACAACGGCCATCACCGGTTTTAAATGCAAAAATGAAGCGTCACTTTCATCGGCTTCCGCGACCAAATATTCCCCAGAGCCTAGACTGGCATGTGTGCCGGCACTGTTTAAACGACCTCCAATCACAAAAGTCGGATCTAAGCCGCCTTCGGCTAATAAACTGGCAATCAAACTGGTTGTAGTGGTTTTGCCATGTGTCCCTGCAATAGCAACGCCTTGGCGAAACCGCATCAATTCGCCCAACATTTCTGCGCGTGGCACAACCGGGAGCCGTCGCGCACGGGCCGCTTGGACTTCGGGATTATCTTCTTTCACGGCGCTAGAAATCACTACCACATCGCAACCATGCACATGCTCGGCCGAATGTCCAATTTGCACCTTAACACCCAAATCCGTCAGTCGTCGTGTCATACTGTTTTTGTGCAAATCAGAGCCGGAGACCGCATAGCCTATGTGGTGCATGACTTCCGCGATGCCGCCCATCCCCGCTCCCCCAATGCCGACAAAATGAATGCGTCGGCCGCGTTTGGGAAGGGGCGAGTAATTGTTACGTCCATTAACGTTCATTATGCAAATTCAGTTTTGGATTAGTAATTGGTAATTGGTAATTGCGAATAGGTCATTACGCGATGTTCAACTTTAAAGACCTTTTTAGGTTAAAGTTTTTTAACAAAACCTAAAACCGGGTTGCCAAAACATAAGTCGTGAGACTCCAAGACCTGCGGGGTTTTTCTTTCCCCGTCTATGGTGAGAATCAGTTAAAAAAGTAGAAGCTCGCGTTCATTGGTTATACTGCACACGGTCACAAACTTCGTTACCGAACTCTGCGAGATCACTTGAAACTTATCTCGCTACGCTCGCTCACGACGTTGATCTCGCACAGCGAATTACTGCGTTTCGTTACCGAACTCTGCGAGATCACTTTTTGAACACATCCCTAACCCCGTCCAATCGGGGAATTAGCGCGGTTTGACTCACCTCGATGGGGGTGTGTTAAAAGTTGCGTTTATTCCCGCGTTGAGTCTATTTAAATTCGCTCTTTGCGGCTCAAAATTCGCCATTACCCATTACCCATTACCCACTCCCGGATAAGCACTTTTAATTACTAAGCCCACCACTTGTTGCAATGCTTCTGGTGTGGCACAATTTCGCGCTGCCGCTGACATTGACTGCAAACGGCTGGGATTGTCGTGCAATTCTGTCATTAAAGTCGCTAATTTGTCCACCGTTAGCTCCGTTTGTGGCAACAGTCTCGCCGCGCCGTTGTCTGACAAAAACTGGGCATTGCTCGTTTGATGATCATCCACCGCATAAGGATAAGGGACTAATATGCTCGCAACGCCGGCCTGTGCCAACTCACCAACCGTTATCGCACCCGACCGACAAATTACCACATCCGCCCACGCATAAGCAGCGGCCATATCTTCAATAAAAGCCATTATCCGTGCCTTAAATGGTGCGCCGTCATAAGCCTTGTGCATGGCATCAATGTGGGCGTTCCCGGTTTGATGCCAAACTTCAATCGCACCCGGCACCTGCCGTAGCGCAAAAGGCACTGTTTCATTCAAGGCCTTTGCACCCAAACTACCGCCCACGATTAACACGCGCAATGGACTATGTACCGTCCTTGGTATCGGCGGCGACAAAGCCATAATGTTAGCACGTAGCGGGTTTCCAGTATGCACGGCGTGGTAGTTTTTGGGAAATGTGTTGGGAAACGCTTCCATAACGCTCGATGCCAATCGCGCTAACCAACGATTAGTCAAGCCAGCAATGGCATTTTGCTCGTGAATTAGCAAAGGAATGCGTAATAGCCACGCAGCCACACCCCCCGGCCCGGTGACAAATCCGCCCATACCAACAACGGCTGCTGGGCGCACAGCGCGTAAAACGCGCACTGATTGCCAAATAGCTAAAGTGATTTTAAACGGGGCCGCCAATAAACTGAGCAACCCTTTGCCACGAATTCCCGCAATAGAAATATATTTTATGTCTATATTAGCGGCCGGCACAACGCGAGCTTCTAAACCCCGTTGTGTTCCTAACCAGCACACATTAATGCCCTGTGCTCGCAAGGCCTCGGCTATCGCCAGCGCGGGAAACACATGCCCACCGGTTCCACCGGCCATTAATAATATAGGATGCGATGATTTTGTTAAAGAGGTTGTCTGACTCATTTTTAAATTTTCAATTTATTAATGGGGTTAGTTTGGCAATTGCACATTAGCAGATACTAATATTCCAACTAACGCCAGTTTTAGCCATTTCTGAGTTGAGTCTCTCGAAATATGACCGACAAAACCCTTTGAAAAGCTTAAATATTTTCCGGGAGACGCGCCGCTTTCTACCCCACCAAAAGACTTATAAAAGACTTAAATGGAATTGCCATAAGGAAAGTGAAAATTCAAATTAATCGAGCCCGAATTTATTTTCAATAAGCTTGGGATCGATATTTTCACGGATTTCAAATACGCTTAGTATATACTTCAAACGGTTACAAATTTTACTCCCAAAAGTCCAGTTTCTAGCCGTGCAAAGTCTAAGTGGGTAAACAAAAATCATAACGAGCTGTAATAAGTACCCCTGCAGGTATTATAAAAATATAAACCTAACAAAAACATTTTTGCATCACTCCAACTTTAGCCTAAACTTTTGTATCTATAAACCTTTCAAACTTTTGCACGGGTACTTAGTCGCTAAAGCGACTACTACAAACGAATTCAAACGAATTGGGAATGAGTCGATTATACCAATTAGCAATTAGCAATTAGCAATTAGCAATTAGCAATTAGCAATTAGCAATTACCAATTAGCAATTAGCTATATGAGACGTGTTTCATAATCAACGCGCAATAACAATGCTAACATGACGCATGTCACTATCAGACTTGAGCCGCCATAACTCATCAGCGGCAAAGTCAAGCCTTTGGTTGGCAACAATCCCATATTGACCCCTAAATTGGTACTCGCCTGTAATCCAATTATTAAACCGATACCGTAAGCGAGATAAGACGCATATTCTAAACCTTTTCGCTCGGCGCGAATAGCAATGGCAAAGGCGTGCAAGACAATAAAAGCAAATAGGCCTATCACAACGATAACGCCAACTAAACCCAATTCTTCGGCTAGAATGGCAAACAGAAAATCGGTGTGTGCTTCCGGTAAATAGGCCAATTTTTGCACACTATTACCTAAGCCCACCCCAAATAATCCTCCGCGTCCAATGGCAATCAAGGCCTGTGTCAACTGAAAGCCGCTATTAAACGGATCAGCCCACGGATTGATAAATGTCGTTAAACGCTCTACCCGATAGGGGGCCAATACAATCAGTGTGCCCAGTGCCAACGTGACAATGATTACCCATAATAAAAATTGCCGCATCGGCACCCCGGCTAAAAATAACATACCCAACACGGTAGTAAATAATACCACGATTGCACCATAATCCGGTTCAAATAATAACAAACTGGTGATTAAACATACAACCGCTATCGGTTTTAAAAAGCCACTCAAAGCCTCGCGCACCTCTTCACGGCGCCGAATTAAATACCCCGCCATATATAAAATCGTAAACAATTTCATCGCCTCAGACGGCTGAAAACGAATTCCCCCCAAACTCATCCAACGCATACTGCCGTTGACTTCATAACCGATCCCCGGAATCAATACCACTATTAATAAACATAAGCCGAGCAATAACAGCGGCACACTTAAGCGTTGCCAGATTGGCACTGGCACAAAGATGACGATTATCGCTAACGCGACTCCTACACCTGCATACGCCAACTGTCGCCAAAAATAATACAATGGGAGAGCAAACTGGGTTTGGGCAATATTAATAGAAGCCGATGCTACCATCACTAAACCGAGCAATAATAAGGTGAGACTGCTCAAGATTAAGCTCATGTCGTAGCTGACGGGGCGGGGTGATTTGCGGCGGGTGGGCTGTGTAACCCAATGAGCAGATTGAGCGTGTGTAAACAATAGTTTTTCTATCATTTTTAGGTGTTATGGATAAAGTATTATTTACCTTTATTCATTTTATAAAGAAATAGACTTGTTTTTATGATTATTTTAATTTATAAAAAGACTCTTGATTTACAGGAGCCTCTTGCAAAACGTTAGTTAATTATAACTACAAGGATTCGTTATAAAAAAGGATTTCAACCAAACTATTATCCTGAGCTAATCCAATCATTACGCAACGAATCCCTGTAGTTGCTTTTTAATCCGTTATTATAACGAATCCCTGTAGTTGCTTTTTAATCCGTTATTATAACGAATCCCTGTAGTTGCTTTTTAATCCGTTATTATAACGAATCCCTGTGGTTGCTTTTTAATCCGTTATTATAACGAATCCCTGTAGTTGCTTTTTAATCCGTTATTATAACGAATCCCTGTAGTTGCTTTTATTTCACATGACTCTTGCCTTGCGCTTCATTCAACAACGCTTCCATCATTCTAGTGTCCACAACAGGCTTAAGCAACATGCCTTCAATGGCAGGAATTAAGTCAGACACCACGACTTGTTCTCCCTTTTTCAGGCCGTTTTTGATAGCCACAAAGTTGGTTTGAAAAAATGCCGTTTCCACTGTCCGTTTTTCTAAGCGGTTTTCTTGGTTCACCATATACACTTGTTTGTTATGCAGGGCCGCGCGAGGAATAATTAAACTGGCCGGGCGAGGCCTTCCGCGTAATTAGACTTCTACAAACATGTTTTTAATGAGAGGTGGGCGAATGCCAGGAATCGCTTGACGATAGGGATCATCAACGGCCACCACAATACCTGTCGTGCGAGTTTGTGGATCAACCGCGTCGCTGGCGCGGACAAAACGACCCGGCCATTCTACCTTGAAATCGCCAACGCGTAAGCGCACCGTCGCTGACAGTCCAAATATCTTTGGTAAATTGCTAAAGTCAAGCTTGCGGCCGCGCTTTGAAGGAGGAGCTTGCAGCAGGTGACGCGCATTTTGCATGGCAACTTGGGCGGAAACTTCCGCAACGTCAATACTATCTGCTATAACCAAGGTTTGTCCCTGTTTAGCAAATTGAGCCTTTTCGACATTGACTTCGGCAATCCGCGCATCAAACGGTAAAGTTATCTTGGTGCGTTTGAGTTTGAGTTTGGCACTTTCTAACTGTGTGTTGGCGACCGCGAGTTGAGCCGTGAGTACTTGACGCTCGGCCGGGATGAGGTTGAGGGTGTTTTGCAGCGATTGCACTTTCTGATTTTGCGCCAACACTGTCCTTTCTTGTTGATCGACCGTGTTTTGGCTAATCGTTCTTCTTTTCAACAGCTTTCGCATGCGATTCCATTCCTTTTTGGCAACGTTAAGGACTTGTTGCTCAATTCTTAAGGAAACACGAGTATTGTTTTGCTTGACTTTTAATTCGTTCAGTTGGGCTTCGATGGATTGTAGGTTAGCCTTAGACTGAGCAATCGCCAATTCATAATCGGTGGGATCGAGGCGTAGCAGCAATTGGCCGCCTTTTAAGATGGCCCCTTTTTCAAGTTGCCGGTGCCTTTCAACGACTTTGCCACTGACTTCGGCGATAGCTTCCCATACCGTGCCCGGCTGGACATTGCCATAAGCGAGGGCACGAGGAATAACCTTAACGGCTGGTACTTCAATAACTCGGACACTCAGTGCTTGTTCCGAAAGCGGACGTTGTTGAGGCCCTTCGCTTCCTTTAACCAAGAAAACGAAGCCGATTACGCCAATAGCGATAGCGGGAATAAAGAGGAATTTTTTCCAAATTGCGTATTTTGGGGGAGTATTATGATTCATAAAATATCCTAACCGTTTGTAGTTTGTAGTAGGCGATTTATCGCCTCAAGTTTATCGTTTGTAGTAGGCGATTTATCGCCTCAAGTGTTGATAACTAATAACTATGAGATTCGTTGTACTTACTTATAGTCATGAAAAATGAAAAATTTTTCACCCTGCCAAACTATAGATTTTCAGAAAAATAAATTCAAAGCCAGGGGCGTTGCCCCCTGGCTATATTAATGTCGCCCCGTTGGGGCTGACTTTAAAATCTCTATAGCCCTTTCGGTATGTATTATTAAAGCCAGGGGCAACGCCCCTGGAGTGAAATTATTTTTCTGAACATCTATAACGCATGCTGCCAAACTAAAGTTTGGACTCCTGAGCAGCGACTTAAGTTTGTAGTAGTCGCTTCAGCGACTTAATCTTGCTTGTAGTAGTCGCTTTAGCGACTTAAGTTTGTAGTAGTCGCTTCAGCGACTTAAGTTTGTAGTAGTCGCTTCAGCGACTTAAGTTTGTAGTAGTCGCTTTAGCGACTTAATCTTGCTTGTAGTAGTCGCTTTAGCGACTTAAGTTTGTAGTAGTCGCTTTAGCAACTTAATAGTTTGTAGTAGTCGCTTCAGCGACTTAAGTTTGTAGTAGTCGCTTTAGCAACTTAATAGTTTGTAGTAGTCGCTTTAGCGACTTAATAGTTTGTAGTAGTCGCCGCTTTAGCGACTTAATAGTTTGTAGTAGTCGCTTTAGCGACTTAAGTTTGTAGTAGTCGCTTTAGCGACTTAATAGTTTGTAGTAGTCGCTTTAGCGACTTAATAGTTTTTCACGCTCCTCCCTAAATTCGTTTATTCGCGCAATTGGCGTTCCGCCACTGCGTTTCGTTGTACTACATGGCAGCAGCTAATTCGCTTATCCGCGCAATTCGTTGTACTACGTGGTGGCAGCTAATTCGCTTATCCGCGCAATTAGTTGTACTACGTGGCAGCGGCTAATTCGCTTATCCGCGCAATTCGTTGTACTACGTGGCAGCAGCTAATTCGCTTATCCGCGCAATTAGTTGTACTACGTGGCGGCAGCTAATTCGCTTATCCGCGCAATTCGTTGTACTACGTGGTGGCAGCTAATTCGCTTATCCGCGTAATTAGTTGTACTACGTGGCGGCAGCTAATTCGCTTATCCGCGTAATTCGTTGTACTACATGGTGGCGGCTAATTCGCTTATCCGCACAATTCGTTGTACTACATGGCGGCAGCTAATTCGCTTATCCGCGCAATTCGTTGTACTACGTGGCGGCAGCTAATTCGCTTATCCGCGCAATTCGTTGTACTACGTGGCGGCAGCTAATTCGCTTATCCGCGCAATTAGTTGTACTACGTGGCAGCAGCTAATTCGCTTATCCGCGCAATTCGTTGTACTACGTGGCGGCGGCTATACTCAAGATGGGAACATTTAAAATAAATTGGTGCTTGAACTCCTACTGTCCTTAAAGGGATAGTAGGAGTTGAATCCACTGTGAGTCGAATAGCACACAAAAACGGTTTGCGCGACAAAAATATAGGGCCAGGCTTCAATTTGAAAACCTTCAAATGACTTTATGGCCCCCAAACAAGACTGTCCAAAATAACCACACTAATTTAAATACGAATAGTATAACTACGCGGATAAACGATTAGTACAACTAATTACGCGGATAAACGAATGAATAGTACAACGACATTTGGGATAAACGAATATACTGCACGCAGGCACAACTTAAACTTTTTTGGGAAGAATATTCGGCGAGAAATCTATGGATATTCACGCTTGATTTCTCGCTTCTATCGAAATGACAAAAGTGCAAATTATGCCCACGCTGAGTATAACTAGTACAATGATCTCTGTTTGCAACTGAGTCCACCTTTTTGAAAATGGGCCAGGTTGTCGGATTGATAGAGCTTTGTAATGGCCCACCTTCTCAAAAACGCCAAGGCGTTGCCCCTAGCTTTGGGCCTCATGTTTAGTACTACCGTTGTTTTCAATTGCCGAGTGTGACGCGCCAGCGTTGGAATGTAGCGTCGGGTGCGTTCTGATGCTCAATCTACACACTTGAAGTAAAATGTGCGTGGGACGCACCCAACGTTTACTTAACTACTTACTTGGGATAGCATCTAGGCTGATGAAAATCAGCTTCCAACGGGTTCTAAAACTTGATCCAATTTTTATTCCGCTTAATTAAATTATTTTAAAAACATTTAATTCATTAATCATTAATCATTAATCATTAATCATTAATAATTTTCACCACCCCAGATAGCATCCCCAAACACCACAAACGGTGCCCAATAATAAGGCCGTTTATATTTGACACCTTCGTCACCGTGCAACATACGCAATTTAATCGCACGTAGGGCGGCAGCCGGTTTTTGGAGGTCTTTGATCTGTTTAAAAAAACCGACACTGAGCGTTTTTGCTGAAAAGGATTCGACTGACCACAATGTGACCGCAATCGCGGGCGTACCAGCGTACATAAACGCACGAGTCAACCCCATCACTCCTTCACCACGCATTTTTTGACCGCCGCCCGTGTTACAAGCAGACAGACTAACCAATTTGGCATTGAGTTGTAAAGCAAATACGTCGGCCATTGTCAAATAACCCCAAGCATTTGGATAAGAGAGTACCAAAGCGGCTTGAGTTATATAATCAACTTCACCGGGGAGAATACCGTGGGTGGCAAATAGTACATATTGATAATCAGCCAAGCGGTTTAACTCATTGAATTTTAAGAGAGTGTGACGTGAAGCAGCTTCACGGAGTTGCAGCGAAACAGTGTCTTTGGGCGCATTTAGCAACGCGGCGATTTCTTTGGCTTCGTCTTCTGTTTCGGGTAGTTCGTTAAATTGACTGCCTCGAATAGCACGGTAGGACTGGCTTCGTAATGCTAAAACCTCTGAGGTTTTGAAAACCTCGGCGGTTTGTTCGGCCTCATAAACCGGATTGGCAAACGCTAAAAAAGGATAAGGGGCCATATCTTGCCGGCGCTGCTGCGCCTCGCGTAGGGTTTTCAGCAAAGAAGCCGATGATAAGTAAGCAATGGGCACATCTTCTATCAAATAGTGCGTGTCTTTAGAGTCGCGGGGTGCTTGAGTCACTAGCGTTTCAAAAGGCAACGCGTACAACGGGCCGGTTGGCACCACATAAACCGTATATGGCGCAAGCGGGCGCACTTTTTCTGGCAGCAGTTGCGTAAACAAGTCAAAGCTGGCTTGAACGAATGGCTTGCGCTCACGTTTTTTTCTGCCGATAATTCTGGCACCTCGTGTGTTATCACTTGTTCCGATGAACTCCCGTAGTTGGGCAATCTTCTTTTCAAGAACCGCTTCTTTTAATGGCAAGCTGAACATTTGAAAGGTTTTTTGGCCTATTTCCCACAGTATCGTGTTGTCTTTCATCACACAGTAAACCAGCATCCGTTCATTAGGCTGCAAGACTTGGCTTTGCAATTCGTTGAGCGTCGCCGGTTGTGGATATTTAAGCGTGTAGTAGTCCGGGTACGCCTGTTTGAGTTTGGCTTGCAAGGCTTGTTGTTGGATATCAAGTTCCAGCTTGCGCTGTTCCAAGTTTTTGATCAGCGCATGGTTTTGCGCCGTGAGCATTTTGGAACGTTCTGCTACCAATTGTTGACGAGTTGTGGCAAGTTGGTTCTCCAACTCATATTCACGTTGAGAAATTTCTTCAGGTAAACCGGCAAACAACCGAGCACCGCTTTTTCCCATTTCTTCTAGGAAAATACGGCCTTGTTTGCGTTCAAAAATTTCTAACGCGTTACGATCATAGCCTTTGTCGGGGTATTTTTCATGAAGCGTTTTCAGTAAGGTAATGAACTCATCATACACAAGCAGTTTATCTTGCATGAAAGACAATTTGTGTGTTTTCTCGGTCAGTCTGGTGCGTAATTTTTCAATGTTATCTAAGGCTTGTTCATAGTGAGCAATGGCAGCCTTGAATTGTTTGAGATGAACTTCGACAGACGCTAAACCGCGTTGCGCTTCCCACAGCATGTAGGTGTCCAGCGCTTTAAGAATAGCAACACTGTCTTGAAAAGCCCGCTTGGCTTTTTGAAGTTGATTCATATGTTGATAGACAAAGCCAAGGTGAGTGAGATCTTCACCTTCACCGAACCGATCGCCAATGTAACGCCTGAGAGTCAAGGCTTGTTGGTGTAAGTCTAAGGCTTTGGCGTAGTTACCAAGTTTTTGATACAACTCGCCAAGGTTAGTCAGACTATTACCTACCCCGCCTTGATCGCCGATTTTACGCTGAATCGCCACCGCTTGCTGATAAAATGTCAAGGCTTTTGAATAGTCACCCAAATTTTTATAGATAAAGCCAAGGTTAACCCGATCCGCCGCTTCGTTACGTCGATCACCAATTTCATGGTGTATTGTCAAAGCTTGCCTAGCATACATCAATGCCGTTTCATACTGGCCGAGATTGTTATACACGGCACTTAGATTAGTTAGACTTGCACCTTCGCCGTGTTTGTCACCCATATTACGCTGTATCGCCACCGCTTGCTGAAAGTATTCTAAGGCGGTTTGATATTGTCCTAAAGCGACTTGTACCACGCCAATATTGGTTAAATCAACCAATTCGCCACGCATATCCCGGATGTCGCGCCTAATCGTCAAGGCTTGTTGGTAATATTCCAAGGCCTTTTGATAGTCACCCAGATGAGAATACACCGTTCCGATGTTAGAAAGATCATTGCATTCCCCACGCTGATTACCTAAGTGGCGGTGTATCGCCAAGGCTTGTTGGTAATATTCTAGCGCTTGTGAGTAGCGACTTAAGTTTCTGTATACAACGCCAATATTAGTCAGAATCGATCCGATGCCCCGTTGGTAATTCATATCGCGGTGTATCGCCAAAGCTTGCTGATAATGGGTTAACGCTTGTTGATATTGCGCTAAAATTCTGTACACCGTCCCAATATTAGCCAAATCGGCCGCTTCGCCACGCCTATTACCGAGTTCACGTTTAATCGCCAAGGCTTGTTGGAAATGGGTTAACGCGTTTGGGTATTGCCCAAGATTTTTATACACCAAACCGATGTTGGTGAGATCGATGCCTTGATCATATTGATTACCAAGGTTTCGATCAATCGCCAACGCTTGTTGGTATGATTCGAGGGCTTTTTGGTATTGGCCTAACTTTCTGTATACCACACCCAGGTTGCCAAGGAATATACCCACCGCCGGTTCATCTTTGGCTTGACGTGCCAGATTTAGGGTTTGCTCCCATTTTTTTTGGGCGGTCGCATAATCATGTGCATAGTAGGCTTGTGTTGCCTCTTGGTTTAATTGGTCAATTTGTTCAGGCAACACGGCTGCTGCCCTAATCTCTAACGGCATCCATAATGCGACTAGCATTAATCCTAACCATAGAAGTCTCATCATAGTCTTTTGCTCATTGATAATTGGTCATTGGTAATGCGAATTAAGACTGAAAAATGAAAAAGATAAAATCACTTTCAATGACGATGTTTTTATAAGTTATTGATTTTATAAGATTCAATTTAACCCTTAATTCGCATTGGTAACATCGATTCAGTTAATCTTGAAACGAAAGCAGCACCGCTTTGATAAGCGGCGGAGAAAATTTTTTATAAAACACCAGGCAAAAAATTATTGATAGACTAACACAGATTGAGATTTTGGTAATTGATAATTGATTATTGGTAATTAGTAATTGGTAATGAATTTATGTCATCGATCATCACCCCAAACCCATTACCCACAAAAACTCAAGTTATGACGGTGCAAAGTATAATATTTGTGTGTGGTTTTTTGGACTTGCGGGATATTTTATTGACTGTTGCGGCTTAAGTTGGTATTTTTTTATTTTATAAAAAAGTTTTGTCCTCAAAGTTTTGTCCTCAGTAAAAACCTAGTACCAGGCACCGTAAATTCATCCGATTATTCATATCAGCACCAATCAAGGGGTAGGCTACAATCATTATCCTATATATTAGCGGCGCGTGGTACTAGTACAACTGATTAGCGGATTTAACGAATTGTGGGCCATTCCAACTCATTCATTGATAAGTACTAAGGATGATCTCGCGTAGCGAATGACTACGTTTAGCGGATTTAACGAAACGCCCGACTTAATTGGACAACACATCGGCCGTCTTGATGTCCTTGGCAAGGCTAATCGAATCGAAACGCCTAACAAGTTGTACTTACATATGACTAATACAACTGATTAGCGGATTTCACGAATTGTGGGCCATTCCAACTCATTCATTAATAAGTACTTAGGATGATCTCGCGTAGCGAATTACTACGTTTAAGCCAACA
>NBMI01000173.1 GCA_002085445.1 Candidatus Parabeggiatoa sp. nov. 2 | reverse complement strand
CTGCGGTTATTATTATGGCGTTTGATGAGCAGGGGCAGGCTGATACTCAGGCGCGTAAGGTGGAAATCTGTCAACGTTGTTACCAGATTTTAACGGAACAAGTCGGTTTTCCGGCTGAAGACATTATTTTTGATCCCAATATTTTTGCGGTGGCAACGGGGATTGAGGAACATAATCATTATGCCGTTGATTTTATTGAAGCGATTCGTGAAATTAAACAATCTTTGCCTCATGCCCTGATATCGGGCGGTGTTTCTAATGTTTCGTTTTCATTTCGGGGTAATAATCCGGTACGTGAAGCGATTCATTCTGTTTTTCTTTATAATCCAATAATAGGGGACAGACCATATTTTATGCGAAAATAAATGTGGTCTGTCCCCTTAATACCTTCGCCAATTCACGCATTAAAATTATGTTTATTAACCTAAAATACCGAAAATGGGTGAAATTGATCATTTTGCTATTCGGAACACTAAAAATGGAAGTATTTGATTTTTAAAGCAAAAATTTAAAAACATTATTATATGTCCATGAACTGGCGAAGGTATTATCCCCTATTTTACCTATTTTAAATTACCCACACCGCCTGCACCAATGACTAAGACATTTTTTGCCATTCTACTTTTCCTCTTTGGTTGTTAACCCGATGTCGTTCAACAAATCAAGGAACGGATCAGGATCAAGCTCCTCCACATTTACCATTTGTTTGACATCCCATTTACCGTTGGCAATCAAAATAGCAGCGGCTACTGGCGGTACCCCGGCGGTATAGGATATAGCTTGCGATTCAACTTCGTTGTAACACTGTTGATGATCGCAAATATTATAAATAAAGATTTCTTTTTCTTTACCGTCTTTTTCTCCTGTTATCCGATTGCCGATGCAAGTTTTGCCTGTATAACCTGGTGCCAAGGAAGCAGGATCAGGTAAACAGGCTTTCACCACTTTTAATGGAACCACTTTCAATCCTTCCGCTGTTGTTACCGTTTCATGGTTTAATAGGCCGATCTTTTCTAACACATTGAAGCAATTAATATAATGATCACTAAAGCCCATCCAAAAACGAACCGTATCGACATCAAGATTGACTGACAGAGAATGCAGTTCCTCATGCCCCATTAAATAAAGTTTATGTTTCCCAACCACGGGAAATTGATAGAACATTGATTGAGTATGACGTTCGCATTCTTTCCATTGCCGCTCTTCCCAATAACCAACCTCTTCAAAAATTTCTCGTAGATTGATTTCTGCATCAAAGTTGGTGGCAAAAAATTTGCCATGATCACCCGCATTGACATCCAGAATATCAATAACGTTTATCTTGTCAAATTCATGTTTTAAGGCATAAGCACAATAAGCATTAACAACTCCTGGATCGAATCCCACACTTAAAATTGCTGTCAATCCCTTTTCTTTGA
Source organism: Candidatus Parabeggiatoa sp. nov. 2 (assembly GCA_002085445.1). Classification (GTDB taxonomy): domain Bacteria; phylum Pseudomonadota; class Gammaproteobacteria; order Beggiatoales; family Beggiatoaceae; genus Parabeggiatoa. Next base: position 8,501 of record NBMI01000173.1, on the reverse strand, counting down.
ATAAAGGCTTGCGTCTCCATTCAAAATCGGCATACCAAGGGTATGGCGTGTTAATCATATCCGGACCTTCATCAACAGCAGTATCTATATAAGCCGTTCCGGCTTCAAGACAAGCATCTATAATGTAGCTATTCACAAAAGCGGTGCCTACATTAATAACGATACCAGAATTTGTTTCCTCAATAAGCTTCACCACATTTTCACTTTTGCTGGCATCCAATTGCCTAGCATAAAGTCTTTTCGTTTTGTCTTGCAAATTGTTTTTTCTGTGAACGCTGTCAATGATTTTTTCACATTTCTCGACGGTTCTTGAGGCAATACAAATATCGCCTAGCACCTCATTATGTTGGGCACATTTATGAACAGCCACAGCACCCACACCGCCGGCACCAATGATCAGAACATTTTTTTTCATGTTGTTTTTCCTCAAGTTCGGTTGTTGGCACTGGGATCGTTAGAGTGGAAAAGCTTAAAATTCAAGGGCAACCGCGGACTTGCCCCTACATAAGACCTGTTTGTAGGGGCAATCCTTTATGGTTGCCCGTCAGTCATTTCTTGATTTGAATCAATCCCATTGAAGGACCCCAGTGCCCGGTTGTTGCTCCTAAAAACCTTGTATTTTTATTTCCCGTAGAATCCGAAAAACACCGGTATATTTTAACTTAGACAAAGGCTCACCGCCGCAATGCTCAATATCAATAATTTCTTTCGCATAATTGCTTTCAAAATCACTTATCATCTTTTCAATGGTTGTTTCATCAAATTGTTGGGAATAGGGACACTCAAATAGTACCCACCTATCATTTTCATCTGGATCGAATGCATCAATATCAAAAGGGTAAAGACGGCAATCAACAGGTCTTATTTCGTATATTGTACATACACGTTTCTGTTTGTCATAAAAAACACAATACCCGTCATATGTTGTTTTGACGCTGTAATATGAACCATTAATATAACAAGAGTCTTTCGTGTCATAAAAATCGGAACGTCCGATTGTGCGTTCAATTTTTGTTATTTCATTTGGACTAAGGACTGCTTCATTACATCTCTTATAGTTTTTCAGATAAATAACTTCACAAAACCTGGCAGGTTTGATTGAAAAATTATTTTTCGGAACATCTATAGTTGAAAAGTCACAGCATTTTTGAGGGCAATCGCGGCATGCCTCATGCATTTTGACAAGTTTTCCGCTCATATTGATCTCTCCTGTTCATTGATCTTAATTGTGGGCAACCCGATTATTATTTAATAAATCAAGAAAAGGGTCAAGATCAAACTCTTCCACATTTTTCATGGTTTTAACATCCCATTTTTGGCAATCAAAATAGCGGCAGCAACTGGCGGTACCTCGGCAGTATAGGATATAGCCTGCGATTCGACTTCGTTATAGCACTGTTGATGATCGCAAATATTATAAATAAAGATTTCTGCCCCTGTTGGTAAATAGGTGAAATAGTCAAAATTTTTTAATTAAATCAATAATTTAAAAGTGCATGTCACCTAAATACCTATATGAGCCAAAAATTCTTTCTTCTTGCCGTCTTTTTCTCCTTTGATCAGATGATCAGATTGCCTATGCCGGTTTGAATCGACTCAATCATTGAGTTCTGATACCGTGTTCATCCGATTGTCGATGATTATTATGCCATTCTCAAATACTCAATTTAACCGTTTCAGGAAAAATCTGACTCGTCAGTTCTATGATCCTCTTTATTATAATAATCAAGCGTTAATTCAGTTCCTTTAGTTATATCTTTTAAACTCGACTATCAGTTTTTTATAAGTTATTGATTTATAAAAAGATAGAATTTTAGAGAATAAAAATAAATTATATTAAAAATCAATGAGTTATATATTTAAGTCATCAAAAATCTCTCGTTGTAAAGCTAAATAACCTGAGTTCGACGTATAAATATTTGATATGATTGTAATTCATGCCAAATCACTCCCTGTCAGAATGAAATCAAAGCCACTGACAAGCCTGCGCAATGCCGGCGGGCATTCATTTTGACGAAAATCACCAATCAAATAGAATCTAACTGATTGATAATTCAATAGAATTGATGAAAATGTTATGTCGAGCTCAGGTTAAATAACATCAAAAACTTGATAGTCGAGTTAAAGCAATACTTTTATCTCCCTTTAAGTTTGATACAAGAGGAGTCTCACTGTGATTCATATACTGAGCATGATCAATAGACATACAATAATTGTTAACCCCAAACGGATAAGAAAAACCGATGATGTCAACAAACTCTTTTATTACCTCTGGTAACTCCCTGAGTTGTTCTTCTGTCAGAATAATATTATCAATCAGAGGATTAAACTGCCATACTACCGTACCTTTCTTCACGAACTCATTTGCAAAAACGCCAACTCCGTGGATAGGGCTTTTGTCAAGATAAGTCTCAATTAACAGCATTTATACTTAAAGCTCCTTTTACAATGCCCTCGCCAAATCGCTTTCCTGTCATTTCGAGCTTCGCAAGAAATCTATAAATGTTTGAAATTAAAAAGATTTCTCTCAAAGTTCAAAATGACACGATTAAAATGACACGATCATTTTAAATCAATGATTCACGGTAAAAATCATCATTTATACTTTAAACGGCTGAAATTTGGACTTTTATGTAGGGTGGGCAAGTCTTTTTTTTGCCCACCAACAGTTTAAAAAAAGTCCAAAAATTACCCGTTAGTAGTATACAATAAATCTCATTTCCTTCAAAAATGATCAAAAATGAATAGTGGAATAGGTTCACACAAAGAGAAAAATCGTTATATTTTCCAAACACACGAATGTTTTTTGATTTCCTTCAAAATTTCATTCTGAACTTCTTTATGAAGCATTTCAGGGAAATACATGCCTTTCAAATTGTATTTCAAAGCCGTTCGCAATATCGTGTAAGAAACATAAGCTGTATGAAAGGAGATGTGATTTCCAAGCTTTCCTTCTTGCCTAAGTTGGCGAGTCGGTTTTAAAAATACTTCTGTATTTCCAACATCTGACATAATTTTTAGGCCAAATATTCCATCTGTTTCTTTATCTGTTCCATTCGTTTCTTCATGAGTAGTCTTAGTCTCGTTTAAAAACAATTGACGAGCGGCTTCTATTTCACTACCTCCCGCTTTGAAATCAATATTCACTTTATCAAACATTTTTCCTAATGTTAGGATTTCTTCACCAAAAAAACGGTAACAGACAAACTCGCCTTGAGTCGTAGATATTCGTTCTGGATCACTGAAATTTTTGTGTGTTTTAATTTCGCCTTGTGTACAGGAAATCGGTAGATCATGCAAACTGATTAATGCGTCTTCCTCACACCAAGACGCAAAAGTGACTTTGTCAGCAAACACATGCTCAATTAGGTAAACCTGAATTTTTTTGGCTCCTTTTTTGATAAGGTGAGCGATGAGTAAATTGTCCAATCCCGGTGCAATTCCAGTATTAGCGAGTAATAATCCGTCTGTAAAATGATGCTGATACACAAAATGTTCTGGCACATCAAGTGCGTTTGTCGAAAAATCCATATAACTCTTGCATTTCGATTCTGAAACTAACGATAATATTCTATCGTTATGGGAAACAGGAAGACAATTTACAACGAGATCATAAGGAGAAAAATCAGGTGGCGTTAATTCATCCAAAGAGGTTTTATCCAATATAGGAAATCCCTTAATAGAAGGAAAGGCATCGAAAACGCATATCTGAAATTCGTTTGCAGCTAAATGTGCAAAAATTTTTCCTACATGTCCAGTTCCCAACAGTAAAATATTTTTCATCAAAAATTCCTTGTGTAGAAATCCCTTATGGCATTAAAACGCCGTTATGATTTCTGGGAGTGGTTCTACATTGTCTTCTGTATCTTTATTGCAGTCGGCAATCCGATTTCATTTAGTAAATCAAGAAAAGGATCAGGATCAAGTTCTTCCACATTCTTCATGGTTTTCACATCCCATGTACCGTTTGCAACCAAAATAGCCGCCGCCACCGCTGGAACCCCAGCGGTATAAGATATCGCTTGTGATTCAACTTCGTTATAGCACTGTTGATGATCGCAAATATTATAAATAAAGATTTCTTTTTCTTTACCGTCTTTTTCTCCTGTTATCCGATTGCCGATGCAAGTCTTGCCTGTATAGCCCGGCGCTAATGAAGCCGGATCAGGCAAACAGGCTTTCACCACTTTTAATGGAACCACTTCCAATCCTTCCGCCGTTTTTACCGTTTCATGGCTTAACAAGCCAATATTTTCTAACACATTGAAGCAATTAATATAATGGTCACCAAATCCCATCCAGAAACGAACCGTATCCACATCAAGATTGACTGACAAAGAATGTACTTCATCATGTCCCATTAAATACAGTTTATGCTCCCCAACCATAGGAAATTGATAGGACATTGATTTAGTATGATGCTCACATTCTTTCCATTGCCGCTCTTCCCAATAGCCTACCGTTTCAAAAATTTCCCGAAAATTAACTTCCGGGTCAAAGTTGGTGGCAAAAAATTGGCCATGATCTCCCGCATTGACATCCAGAATATCAATAACGTTTATCTTGTCAAATTCATGTTTTAAGGCATAAGCACAATAAGCATTGACAACTCCGGGATCGAATCCCACGCTTAAAATCGCAGTCAATTCTTTTTCCTTGAATAATGGCTTGCGTATCCATTCAAATTTGGCATACCAAGGGTATGCAATGTTAATTACATCTAGGTCTTCTTGAACCGAAGTATCTATATAAGCCACTCCAGCTTCAAGACACGCATCCATAATGGGCATATTCACAAAAGTTGATCCGACATTAATCACGATAGCAGAATTGGTTTCCTCAATCAGCTTCACCACATTTTCACTTTTGCTGGCATCCAACTGCTTGGCATACAGTTTTTTAGTTTTGTCTTGCAGATTGTTTTTTCTGTGAACACTATCAATGATTTTTTCACATTTTGCAACGGTTCTTGAAGCAATACAAATATCGCCCAGCACCTCATTATGTTGGGCGCATTTATGAACAGCCACCGAACCCACGCCGCCAGCACCAATCACCATGACATTTTTTTTCATGTTTTCTCAATTTTTGTTGTTAATCCCATGTCGTTTAACAGATTGATAAACGGATCAGGAACAAGTTCTTCCACATTGACCATTTGTTTGACATCCCATCCACCGTTGGCTATCAAAATTGCAGCAGCAGCGGCGGGAACACCCGCAGTATAAGAAATGGCCTGAGATTCCACTTCCTCATAACATTTTTTATGATCGCATATATTATAAATGAAAATTTCCGGTGCCTTACCATCCTTTTTACCTTTGACAAGATTGCCAATACAAGTTTTACCAGTATAACCGGGTGCCAAGGAAGCAGGATCGGGCAAACAGGCTTTGACGACTTTTAAGGGGACAACTTCCAATCCTTCCGCAGTAGTAACGGGTTGCTCGGAAAGCAATCCGATGTTTTTCAGTACCGTAAAACAATTAATATAATGATCGCTAAAACCCATCCAAAAACGGATGCTGTTAGCATCTATATTCTTCGATAAGGAATGTAATTCATCATGTCCTGTTAAATAGATAGTCTGTTCGCCCACCACCGGAAAATGGTAGTTTTTCTTTTCAGAATGCACTGGTTTGCTGACCCATTGGCGATCAATCCAAGTCCACACTTTGCCCGTAAACTCTCTGAAATTAATTTCTGGATCAAAGTTGGTGGCAAAATATTTGCCGTGATCGCCCGCATTGACATCCATAATATCAATGCTATCAACTTCATCAAAATAATGTTTGACTGCATAAGCGCAATAAGCGTTCACAACACCCGGATCAAAACCAGCACCCAAAATGGCAGTCAAACCTTTTTCCTTACAGGCTTCTAAATGTTTCCATTCATAATTGGCATACCAAGGCGGATTTTCACAAATTTTATCAGGCTCTTCATGAATGGCAGTATCCAGATAAGCGGCACCCGTTTCAAGACAAGCCTGCAAAACCGACATATTGATAAACGCGATGCCTACATTGATCACGATTGCAGAATCAGTTTCTTTAATCAACTTCACTGTGGTTGGAATATCCATCGCATCAATTTGTTGCGAATAAAACCGGTTGCCCTTATCTTTTAAGTTGTTTTTTCTATGGACACTTTCGATAATCGCATCACACTTACTTTGGGTTCTGGAAGCAATACAAATATGACCCAGCAGATCATTATGTTGAGCACATTTATGGGCAACCACATTAGCTACTCCACCAGCACCAATAATTAATACATTTTTTTTCATTCGTTATCCCAAGTTATTCTTAAAATTCTGATAACCAAAAGTTTTGACCACATCATAACAACCATTTAATCTTTTTACAATAATAGAAGGCATTTTTAAGCCATTAAACCAGTTCATCTTAACCATTGTATAACCACCAGCATCCGCAATATGAATCTTGTCTCCTACTTTTAAGGGCAAATCAAAATGAAAATCGCCAAAAATATCACCCGCAAGACAAGATTTTCCGGCAATCATGTAATGGTATTTACCATGCGATGCCCCTTTGATTTCAGCCGGTTCGCGATAGGTTAATAGATCAAGCATGTGTGCCTCTATCGAACTATCTACAATAGCAATATCCATTTCATTTTGTACAATATCCAATACAGTAGTCACTAAGCAAGTAGAATCCGTTATTGCCGCTTCCCCCGGTTCTAAGTAAACCTGAATATCAAAATACTCACTAAATGCTTTTAACTTATTGCTGAATTTTTCTAAAGGATAACCATCCAGTGTGAAATAAATACCGCCTCCCAAACTCACCCAATCAAGTTGAAACAATAAATCTCTATAAGTATCGCTTATACGATCCAATAAAACAGAAAAATTATCAAAATCCTCGTTTTCACAGTTATAATGAAACATCACCCCATTAATTAAACCCGCCACTTCTAACACGGATTGATAGTCTGTGACACCAAGTCTTGAATATTTTCGGGCAGGATCAGCTAAGTCATAATCAGAATTTCTTTTAGCTGAGTAATATCCTCCCTCGAAAAAGCGACACTGTAAGCATGAACCTCTTTCCCAAATTTTTCATATCCCAACCTTGCTTCATACAACGAACTGCTTGTCGTGCCATCCATATATTGGCGCATCAGATCAAAAACGGACCAAGTGGAAAAACACTTTAAGGCCAGTACAGATTTAGCACCAGCGCTGTCTCTCACCCACTTAATTTTTTCTAAATTAGTTACCAGCTTGGTCTCATCTATCAAATAATAAGGCGTTTCAAAGCGCATCAGCACTCACTTTTTGGAATGGTACTTTGACAGACAGATTTACGCCGCGTTCCAAAGAAGCGACATGAATTCTTTGCGGTGCGAAATGTTTTTTCACAACCTGAATAACAATATCGTTAGCAAAGGGCTTGCAAGAAAAGATGTCTAAATAAGCGTCGCGATTATTATCACTGAAATGCCCCGTAATGGCGGAAGTTTCAATTAACTGCACCAGAGAATAACCAGTGGCTTCGTGGCTGTGTTCGGCAAAATGAACAATAACTGGTTCGCCATAAGCTTTCATATCAATTGCTTCAACCAACTCTTTAACAAAAGCCGCAATAGCACTTTTTCTGCAAATATTTGCGTTGCAATCGCCAATATCAAGAATCAAATGTTGTCCCCATGGTTTATCATTATGCACTATTCTATTTTCTCCATAAATGAAAAGGTTGTAAGGTAACTCCAAAAAAATAATAGACCCATTTTGTAAAAATAGTAAAAATAGGGGACAGACCACATTTTATGTTTTCCTCCAACGGAGCGAGCGCATTCCCATTTTCCATTTATAGTGTATGATGCGCCGCGATACACCTACAAAATCCGGCGAGTGAGTTAGGTAGCTTCAATTTTATCCAATAAATAATTAACAGTTGCTAAATATACAGCCAGAAAATGATGCAAAATAACGGTTTTATGGGCTTTATCAAAAATATCAAGTGTTTTTTAACTTTTTATTTTTGATGTTTCGGAAATTTATCCATCCATAATGAACCAAACAAGCAACAATATTATATTTTGTACTCTGCCCTGAAATAAACCTCAAATAGATTTATCCCAAGGCTAACAAATTCATAAAAAGAAATACTATTTTTTCAAAAATAGTATTTCTAACACGCTAAGATTGAATAGTTACATTAGTTAATCTTCAGCTACAATAACAATTATAATTATTAATTCAAATGACTTATTAATATAGGAAATCCAATGTCTCATGCTAACGCTTTTAATACCATCCAATCCTTGTTAGAGCAACGTATTTTGATTCTTGACGGTGCGATGGGGACCATGATCCAAAGGCATCAACTGGAAGAAGATGATTATCGGGGGGAACGTTTTAAAAAGTGGGGTTGTGATTTAAAGGGCAATAATGATCTTTTGTCATTAACCCAGCCACAGATTATTCGGGATATTCATAGCCAATATCTTGAGGCGGGTGCTGATTTGAT
>NBMI01000172.1 GCA_002085445.1 Candidatus Parabeggiatoa sp. nov. 2 | reverse complement strand
AAAGCATTTATTTTATGGTGGTTCTGAATTAAGCTAATTGGAAATTGGCTATAGTTTGGATTTTGGATTGTGGGCGAACACTTAAGGGAGCCCCTCAATGCCATCAAGTTAAGCTGCCCAAGTACAACGGATACGCGTTCCGAAACGGATTTTAGGAATTAATAAATTTTGTAAAATTAGGAATTTTTTAGGTTTTTTTATCCGTTTATTTCGAGTATCCGTTGTACTACTTATGATGATGTACAACCTATTGATGATGAAGACCCTTTTGCTACGGCAGTGAGCAAAGGTGTCCATACTAAAAAAGGGATTGTGGGCGAAGTGCCTCTTGAAGCTGATGGTTCTTTATATGTGGAAGTTCCTCCAAATGTGGCGTGGATTGTTCAAGCACTTGATGCCAACAAACGTGCGGTTTATACCTTACAACGCCTGTTTTCTACTCAAGCGGGTAAAAAATATACCCTATCCATTCCTAGAAGTCAATTTGCGGGTAGTTGTGGGGGCTGTCATGGTTCTTTAACGGAAAAACCAACGGATGGCATCGGGCCTTTCGATATTGTGACTGAATCATCCAAAGTCATGGCGACTTGGAATAAACAAGAACATAAACGTCGAAATCCTGCCGCAAAAGGTGCCAAAATGACTGATTTTATTTCCATTGATTATGTTAAGGATGTTCAGCCTATTCTTGATAAGAAATGTGTGAAATGTCATGGCAGTCATACGGCTTTAGATTTAACGGCTGAAAAAACAAAACATTACACACGCTCTTATGAAACATTGCATCGTTTGAAAGAACCTGACAGTGGTAACTTTGCGGATAAGAAATCTATTAATGAAAGAGAAGCGTTATCAAGTCAAAGTGCATTAATTGACTTGTTAATGACTCAACAGCATCGTTATTTAACTGATGAGGAATTACTAACCCTGATTCGATGGATCGATATAGGTGCAACCTTTAAGGGAGTATTTTGATGACCAAAGAAACCAAGTTTCTGGCAGAAACGTCGGTGGATGAAAATTTATTTTTTGACACTGAAATAATTGACCAACCTTTTTTGGTAATCATAACACCTCTTCCCCGTTTGGTTGGTCATCCGCAATTTATGATTATTCGTGGTAACAATCGTGATCCGATTTTTATCGCTAATGAGAATTACAGGTTTTATCTTGAAAAGCTCAAATCAGACCCTATTGATTGATAAGGCTTGGGAGTTGGGTAATGATTATTTTAAAGAGTCGATAGAACAACAGCCGTCAAGAACGCGCTACGCCTTATTTTTCACGAGGAGGAAAGGAAAATTTACCCACCCAGACGTTTTGCATTTATCAGTGAGACTGGTTTTTTTTAATTAAAAAATATTAAGGTAGTCAACTAATGACGAGAGAAGAAATTAAACAAGCTGTTTTTAATGTACTTGATGAAATTAATCAAGAACTACCCCAAGAAAAGCAGTTAGAAAAATCTGAAACCACCGTTTTATTTGGTAAATTCGGACAGTTAGACTCGTTAGGGCTCGTCAATTTAATTGTAGCCATTGAAGAAAAATTACAAGAAGAGTGTAATGTGTCTATAACACTTGCTGATGAAAGGGCAATGTCTCAAAGAAATAGTCCATTTAGAACGGTGGCTTCATTAATTGATTATATTGCTATGCTTTTGAACGAGGAAATTGACTGATGAGTAATTCCAAAATTATGCTAATCACGGGCACTCGAAAAGGGATTGGCAGATACTTAGTTGAATATTATGTTGATAAAGGTTTTCAAGTCATTGGCTGTAGTCGCAATGCTGTTGATTATGCGTTTGATAATTATCAACATTTTTTTTTAGATGTTGCAGATGAAAGCAAAGTTAAAGCCATGTTTGCTGAAGTACGCAAAAAATAGGGTCAATTAGATGTGCTTATTAATAATGCCGGCATAGCTTCAATGAATCTTATGCTTTTGACTCCATTGAAGACTGTCCAAAATATTTTGAATACAAATGTCATAGGTACATTCCTTTTCTGTCGTGAAGCTGCTAAATTAATGAAACGAAATCATTATGGTAGGATTGTGAATTTTGCAACGGTAGCGACACCTTTAAAATTAGAAGGAGAAGCTATTTATGCCGCTTCTAAAGCGGCTATTGTGAGTTTAACAGAAATACTTGCCAAAGAATTAGCAGAAATGGGGATTACAGTGAATGCTATTGGTCCCACACCGGTTGAAACAGATTTAATTCGTTCTGTCCCTCAAGAAAAAATCGATGCGCTCCTTAGTCAACAATCTATCCATCGTCTGGGTGAATTTAGAGATATTTCTAATGTGATTGATTTTTTTATTCGCCCTGAAAGCAATTTTGTCACCGGACAAGTCATTTTTTTAGGTGGTGTATCATAATGCTTATTGATTTTTTATTAGCCGTATTTGAAAAAAATAACGAAAAAAATGCCATTGTTTGGAAAGATAAAACATACAGCTATGCTTGGCTGTTAGAACGTATCAACTACTGGCAAAATCGTATTCAGTCTGAAAATATTGAAAAAGGAAAAGTTGTTGTTTTAGAAGCCGATTTCTCTCCTAATTCGATTGCTCTTTTTCTGGCTTTAATGGAACATGCGTGTATTCTGGTTCCTTTAACCCGATCTATTGAATCCCAACAAGCGGAATTTATTGAAATCGCACAGGCGGAAATTTCTTTTTCTATAGATGATAATGACCATCTGAAAATCACAAAGTTACCAAATGTTGCCCACCATGAGTTTTACACCCGTTTAAAAACATCAAGTCATGCTGGCTTAGTTCTATTTTCTTCAGGTTCAACCGGAAAAAGTAAAGCAGCAGTGCATGATTTAGTAAAACTGTTAGAAAAATTTAAAATTCCCAGGTATAACTACATAACGCTAACATTTTTACTATATGACCACATCGGTGGACTAGAAACAATGTTCTACACTTTATCCAACGGCGGTTGCATAGTAACAGCCCAAACTCGCTCTCCGGATAGAATTTTAGAACGGGTTGAAAAATATAAAGTTGAATTATTACCGGTCTCTCCAACTTTCATTAACTTAATTCTCTTGAGTGAGTCATATAAAAGATATGATTTGTCTTCCCTCAAGATAGTCACCTATGGAACTGAGCCAATGCCTGAAAGTACATTAGCTCGTTTTCAGGGATTGTTTCCTCACATTAAATTGATCCAAAAGTATGGTCTTTCGGAACTTGGTATACTTCGTTCAAAATCTAAAAGTTCAAATTCTTTATGGGTAAAAGTAGGCGGAGAAGGCTTCCAAACTCGTGTTGTAGAAGGGATTTTACAAATTAAAGCGAGTTCCGCTATGTTGGGTTATCTTAATGCACCGACTCCTTTTATTGAGGATGGGTGGTTTAATACCAAAGATGTGGTTGAAATAGACGGAGAATATCTAAAAATTTTAGGTCGTCAATCTGAAATTATTAATGTAGGTGGTGAAAAAGTTTATCCAGCAGAAGTAGAAAGCGTTATACAATCATTTGATAATGTGGCTGAAGTGACTGTTTACGGAGAACAAAATGCCATAACCGGCAATATTGTTTGTGCCAAAGTGAGACTTTTAAAAGAAGAAGACAAAAAACCATTGACTAAGCGTCTTAAGCACTATTGTCGAGAACATTTGCAAAATTATAAAGTGCCGGTAAAAGTGAAAATTGTTGAAGAAAAACAGTATAGTGAACGGTTTAAGAAAATACGGCAGAATAACCAGAGGGATCATCCAGAAACTCCAATTTCTAACGGGATGTCATTTCGAGCGAAGTGAGATTCTTTGGATTATCAACGTGTATCGATTTCTTCCTTCAGTCGAAATGACACGGGGTTCGTGTTTCCGGATGGACACTAGTGCAGGAGAGCGGAAATCCCCAGACCACCTTGAAATAAATTTCAAGGCTAAAAGCTAAAGTACCCTAAAGGGCACTAAGGAATTAAGGATGTTTTTAGTCGGCTTTAGCCGACTTTAGCTTTTAGCCTTGGGATTTATCCCAAGGCGGGTATGGGTATTGGAGCGATCCTGCACTAGAGGGGAATGGTGGGCAACAAAAACCAGTTACCCACCCTACAAGTATGGATTTATTCTTAACTTAATGGCATTGACGCTTGCCTACCCTATCAACCAGAATATTTGAAAATGATAGCACCAATCAAAACCAACAATCATTACCCCCTCACCTCTCCCCAAAGGGAGATTTGGTTTGACCAAATCCTGCATCCTGATGTGCCGCTGTACAATATCGGTGGCTATTTGCGGATAGAGGGGCCGATTGATCCCACCCTTTTTGAAAAGGCTCTCAAGCAAGTCATTGATGATAATGACGCACTACGCATCATTCTTCACGAGGAGGAAAGTTTGCCCACGCAAACCTTTGCCGAAAATGTCCACCTCAAACTAGACTTTTATGATTTCTCCGTTCAGGAAAATGCCCACCAATTGGCAATCGAATGGATGCAGCAAGAATTTGTCAAGCTTTTCCAACTCGACGACGAACTATTATTTCAATTTGCATTATGCAAAGCATCGGATAATTGTTATTACTGGTTTCAAAAATATCATCATCTTATTGTCGATGGATGGGCGAGGTATCTGATTGTCCAGCGAGTTTCTATGACATACAACGCACTAGCAACAAGAATCTCTAATGATGAACCGAAACATTATTCTTATCAAGATTTTGTTCAAAAGGATCAAGCATACCTAGACTCTAAAAAGTTCGCTAAAGCCAAACGTTACTGGATAGATAAATACCACAAAGTGCCAGAACCGCTCATGGTGCATCGGTATGCTGCCCATAGCGAAACCATGAAAAGCCAACGGTCGGTTCTACATCTAAAGCTGCCCTTTTATAACCAACTCATTGACTTTTCTGAAGAAAATAATGTCTCAACTTTCCACGTCATTTTAGGGGCATTGTATTGTTATTTTGTTAGGACGTGTGATCGAGAAGATTTGGTTATTGGATTACCCACGCAGAATTTGAGTACAGCCCCTTTTAAGCAGACAGTGGGGCTTTTAACGAATGTTATTCCGGCTTGGTTTCGTTTTGGAACCGACTTGAACTTTATTGAACTGATTCAAGCGATTTGGAAAGAATTGCTGAAGAATTATTGGTCTCAAAGTGTACCCATTAGTGAAATCAACAAACAATTGCTGCCTAAACAGGGAAATCGGCAACGGCTTTTTGATTTAGTGCTGTCTTATATGGATCATAATTACGATATGAGTTTTGTTGGTAGTACCGTTGAATTTATATCATTGTCACATGGTTTTGAACAAACGGCTTTAGCCATATTTGTCGATAAATTCCATGGACAACGTGATATTCTGGTCAATTTTGATTATAACCTTGGGGCTTTTAAGGAGGATGAAATTGAATGTCTCAAGATCAGGTTTGAATTTCTTTTAGGTGAAGTCCTCCGTCAGCCGGATGTGCCAATTCGGGAATTGCAAATCATGCCCGATGCAGAGCTAAATAAAATCTTAGTTGAATTTAACGACACCGCAACGGATTATCCGTATGATAAGACGTTGGTTGATCTATTTGAAGCCCAAGTCGAAACAACGCCGAATGCTGTTGCTATAGTGTTTGAAGATCAACAACTCACCTATAGCGAATTAAATAGCAAAGCCAATCAACTCGCACACCATCTGCAAACCTTGGATGTTGAGCCTGACGTCTTGGTGGGGATTTGTATAGAGCGTTCACTATCGATGGTGATAGGCTTGCTAGGGATTCTCAAGGCTGGGGGAGCATACTTGCCACTTGATCCAGCTTATCCAGAAGCGCGTTTAGCATTTATGTTGGAAGATGCTCAGATATCGGTGTTATTGACTCAAGAAAGCTTAAAAGACAGATTGCCAGAAACTAAGGCGCAGGTGGTTTGTTTAGAGGTTGAAGCAAAGGCGTTGTCACGGTATCGTTATGAAAATCCAGCCTGTGAGGTGGGGCCAGAAAATTTGGCTTATGTGATTTATACATCGGGTTCAACCGGGAAACCCAAAGGGGTTCTGATCGAACATCGCGGATTATGTAATCTTGCCCAAGCTCAGATTAAAATCTTTGGTGTGCAATCGGACAGCCGGATTCTTCAATTTGCTTCTTTGAGCTTTGATGCTTCAATATCGGAAATGGTTATGAGTCTGTGTTCTGGGGCACAACTTTGTTTAGCCAAGTCAGATGATTTACTACCGGGGCATACCTTGATGCAATTATTGCGTCAACATGCTATTACCCATCTGACACTCCCGCCGACAGCACTCAGTATTTTACCAAGAGAAGAAGAATTAGATTTGCAATGCCTTATTGTGGCAGGGGAAAGTTGTTCACCAGAGTTGGTTGCTGGGTGGTCAAAAGGCCGACGCGTTTTTAATGCCTACGGGCCTACCGAAGCAACGGTTTGCGCGACGATATTTGAAAACTCGGCTGAATATCAAGACAAACTTCCCATAGGCAGCCCCATCGCTAATACCCAAATCTACATCCTAGACAATCATCAGATGCTGGTTCCCATCGGTATACCGGGTGAATTACACATTGGCGGTGCGGGCGTTGCTCGCGGCTATCTCAACCGCCCTGAATTAACGGTAGCAAAATTCATCCCTAATCCGTTTGTCGATTTTGGATGGGACTCTAATAATCCAAAATCGGAGGCACGCCTTTATAAAACAGGTGACTTAGCTCGCTATCTGCCAGATGGCAATATTGAATACTTAGGTCGCATAGATAATCAAGTCAAGATTCGTGGTTTTCGGATTGAATTGGGTGAAATCGAAGCGGTGTTGGCTCAATATCCTGATGTGCGAGAAAATGCCGTGATTGTCCATGAAATCTCGCAGACAGACAAGCGTTTAGTCGCCTATTTCGTACCGCATAAAGGGCAACTCATTGAAAATACAGCATTACGTGATTTCCTGAAAGAACGATTACCCGATTATATGATACCCTCGGCTTTGGTGACGTTAGAAGCTCTGCCGCTCACGCCAAACGGTAAGATAGACCGTCGTGCGTTGTCCCAGTTGTCAGTAAACCGTAAGGTATCAAAGGAACAGTTGGTCGCGCCTCGTACCCCAGAGGAAGAACTGTTAGCAGGTATTTGGGCAGATGTGTTGGGCGTTGAACGAGTGGGTGTCCATGACAACTTCTTTGAATTGGGCGGAGATTCTATTATTAGCATTCAAGTGATTTCCCGTGCCAATCAGGCTGGTGATTTACAACTAACACCCAGACAATTGTTCCAACATCAAACCATTGCCGAATTAGCAACGGTTGCCAAGACCTGTTTATCGCGCCAAGCTGAACAAGGTTTAGTCACCGGGAAGGTGCCACTGAGCCCCATTCAGCATTGGTTCTTTGAACAAGAACTGCCAGAAGCGCATCATTTCAATCAGGCGGTTTTATTGAAAGTCTCACCTGAGCTTCAACTAGAACAGTTAGAAGCCATCATTTCGCAACTGTTGCAACACCATGACGCACTGCGGTTACGCTTTTCAGATAGCCGAGAACAAATGAATCCTTCTGACTGTTCACTGAATCCTTCTGACTGTTCACTGATAAAGGTTAAAGATTTATCCGAACTCACCTGCGATCCACAACATACAGCGATTGAATCAACCACGGCAGAATTACAAACGAGTCTTAATTTTATCAAGGGGCCGTTGTGGCGAGTGGCATTATTTAAAATGGGTCATAACCAACCCAATCGTTTGTTTTTTGTCATCCATCACTTAGCAGTGGATGGTGTTTCTTGGCGTATTTTATTAGAAGATGTCATTACCGCCTATCAACAATTGAGTCGTGGTGAGGTGATAGCATTACCCCAGAAAACGACTTCGTTCCAACAGTGGGCCAAACGCTTGACGGAATATGCCATCTCAGACACCCTCAATGCCGAGTTAGATGAATGGTTGGCCGACGCTCGCTGGCAAGTAAAACCTTTGCCGGTGGATTATCCTGCCTCACATCAGGCAAATACTGTCGCCAATACCACCCAAGTCACCGTGTCTTTGAACGTGGAACAAACACGCGCCTTGTTGAGCGAGGTACCTAAAGCCTATCGAACTCAGATTAACGATGTCCTTCTAACGGCTTTAGTACAAAGTTTTGCGGGGTGGAGCGGTGAGAATATTTTGCTGATTGATCTTGAGGGACACGGGCGCGAAGAATTATTTGAAGAAATTGATTTATCACGCACGGTCGGTTGGTTTACCAGTATTTTTCCAGTATTACTTGACCTTCGTGCCGTTCCTGACAACGCGGGAGCATATCTCAAAACGATTAAAGAACAATTGGGTCAAATACCTCAGCATGGTATTGGCTATGGCGCACTTAGATATCTCAATACCGAAGCGACTTCGCGTTTACAAGCTTTGCCCCAAGCGCAGGTGAGCTTTAATTATTTGGGCCAGTTTCATCACTTCTCAACCGAACCGTTGTTGGGTTTGGCCTCTGAAAACAGTGGTGCGATCCATGGTGCCGCTAATCCTCGTTCTCACTTATTGGAGATCGATGGCCTCATCAGCGAGGAGCAACTGCGGTTTGATTGGAGCTACAGCAAAAATCATTTTAAAAGTTCAACGATAGAGCGTTTGGCGCAAAGTTTTATAACGGCCCTACAAGCACTGATAGCGCATTGTCAGTTACCCGAAATCGGGGGCTACACACCTTCGGACTTTCCATTAGCCCATATCAATCAATCCCTCTTGGATCGAATCATTGGCAATCGTCAGATTAATGACATTTACCCACTGTCACAGACACAGAAGGAAATGTTATTTTATACACTTGATACCCCAACTTCAGGCGCGTATATTGTGCAATCAGACTTTATACTTGAAGGCTCTCTCAATCATTCTGCCTTTAGGCGGGCTTGGCAGCACTTGATAGACAGGCACGCCGTATTACGGACGGCCTTCGTTTGGGAAAGTTTAGAAACACCACTCCAACTTGTACATTCACAAGTAAAGCTATCTTGGCTACAACAAGATTGGCGTGATCTCACGACAATAGAACAGCGAAAACAATTAGCGGAGTTCCTTCATGCCGATCTAAAAATGGGCTTTGATCTGAATAGAGCCACTCTGATGCGCTGTGCCCTGATTCAGGTTACCGACGAACATTATCATTTTATCTGGACTCAACATCATATAATAATAGATGGTTGGAGTTCACCTCTCCTTTTCAAAGAAGTTTTCGCTTTTTATAAAGCCTTTTGCCAAGAACGACAACTACGTTTAGAACAGCCGCGTTCCTATCGCAATTACATTACGTGGTTACAGCAACAAGATATTTCTGAAACCAAAGCTTTTTGGAGAGTTCAACTCAAAGGCTTTACTGCACCCACGCCTTTTCGAGTGGATAAGCAAATGGCACGGTGCCAAAAGTATGATTATGAAGAACAAACGTTTAGCTTGTCCAAGGCAACGACGGAAGCCTTGCAATCCTTGGCGCGACAGCATCACCTGACATTGAATACCTTGGTACAAGGGGCGTGGGCATTGCTTTTGAGTCGGTACAGTCGCAAGGCGGATATTGTTTTTGGCGCAACAGTGTCTGGCCGTTCGATACCGTTGACAGGGGTTGAATCTATGGTGGGGTTGTTCATTAATACCTTGCCGGTGCGAGTGAGCATTTCGGAGGAGACTTTATTGTTGCCTTGGTTACAACAGCTACATGCTGAACAGGTTGAACGTGAACAATACAGTTTTACACCGCTAACTGATATTCAAAAGTGGAGTGATGTACCGAGTAAAACGCCGCTGTTTGAAAGCATTATCGTTTTTGAAAACTATCCCATAGATAGCGACTTGAAAAAACGGATTAGTCCGCTGAAAATTCTTTCTGTGGATACGATTGATAGGAACAAATATCCTCTCACTCTGATGGTATTCCCCGC
>NBMI01000171.1 GCA_002085445.1 Candidatus Parabeggiatoa sp. nov. 2 | reverse complement strand
CTTGCTCCCATTTTCAAGTGGCAATTGATTTTTCCAAGATATTCTATTCATTTGACTAGATATATATAGATTTAAATAGAAATTAAGCAACAGTTAATTGCTCTGTTATCAAGTGGCTATGACTGACAAATTTGAGGTAGTTTCCAGCAACGCTTCAAAGTACCGAGTAGGCAGTCGGCTACGCCCCTGGAGCTGGTGCAGTGGGCGCATTCCCATTTTCCGGGTACTTTTCAATAACTACAAGGATTGTATTTTATAAAGGATTTGCTTGTGAAGGGATATATACTAGACACCGTCATCCTTGAGTTTTTTATCATGTCTCACCCAGCGAGAAATATTGAGCCATGAAAAACAGATTTATCCTATTGTCGAAATGACAAAAGCGCAATTTCACAACATGGCCTAAAAAAAACCGCTAGTTCGACAAAACATTGGTTTTTATGAAATAAATTTTTAATTTTTAATTTAATTTCAAGGGCCATTAATCAAATCAAGTGTTCAGGCTAAAGTTTTTCGGAGAAAAACTTTAGCCTGAACTTCAATTTCAGAACCTGGCCCTCAAAAAAACAGCGAGTTCGACAAAACCTTGGTTTTTGATGAAAGCAAGTTTTCATTTTTCAATTTTCAATTTTCATTTAATTTAAGTTGGATACGTGTTGTTTGTTCCTTTGGGGCTGCGTCGTTGAAAAATGCTCCAAGCTTGATTCAAAAATGTCAAAATCGTTATCCCAAACTTTTTTGGCGGTAGCAACCACCAAATAACGTTTTCCAGCCGACGAAAGAACGTGAATCTCATCATGCGCCACTTTCTTTCCCAGTCGCTCACAAATTCTATCAATTTCATCGGCCGTTGGTTGACAGAAGGTGATTCCGTCTAACTTGGTTGGAATATCGACATATCCAACACCCACAAATGCAATATCAATATTTCTAGGCTGTGACTTTTTCTTGGGACTACGCAGCAAGAGTTGATTATGGCTCACATTAAATTCCCAAAGACGGAAAGTACGTTCAAAAAACTCAGTCATTTTTATACCCTCCTTTCAAAGGGGTTTGAAACGGGTTTTCCGTTTTCCATAAAAGAATTGATATTGCTTCGCTTGGGATGTGATGTAGTTTCAAGGCTAAAAGCTAAAGTCTAGGGCTATTCACTGGAGGCCCCTACGGGGTTGATGCTGGGGTGGTGAAAATAATTAACAATTAATGATTAATGATTAATGATTAATGAGTAATGAGTTTAATGATATGTTTTTATTAGTTATTGACTGAAGAGGAACAAAAGTTGGATCAAGTTATAGAGCCCTCGGAACTTTATTTTCACCACCCTAGCGCGGGAGAGCGGAAATATTCATACCACCCTACTGCCGCCAACCGCTAAAGCGGTTGTCTAAAAGCTAAAGTCGGCTAAAGCCTACTAACCCTCTTGCAGTGCCCTTCAGGGTACAGTAGCTTTCAGACAACGGCTTTAGCCGTTGGCATTAGGGTGGTATCGAAACTTCCGCTTTACTGTACTAGTGCAAGATCGCTCCAGTAGAAAGACCATCTCAGCCAACAGCTTTCACCAGTTGTCTGAAAGCATCGTTAAGCTAAAGCCTACTAACTCTCTTATAGTGCCCTTTAGGGCACTTAAGCTTTTAGACAACGGCTTTAGCCGTTGGCGTTGGGGTGGTATGGAAACTTCCGCTCTCCTGCACTAGGTTGATGCTGTGATGCCAAAACCCACAGGTTTTCACTTGGAGGCCCCTTCGGGGTTGAGAACGTTGGTTCTTGTCTGCTAAGAAAATAGAAATGCGCCCGATAAGGGATATAATGCTTTGATGAGTGGTTAAATAGTGGATCAGAATTTGAGTCGCACTTCAAAACGTTCTCACCAACAATCCTTTCATAAGCAAATCCCTTATAAAATACAATCCTTGTAGTTATTGCATTGGCTTTCGGCTAAAAATCCGCTTTTTTTTTTAAATCGGATTTTTAAAATCATCAACAATTAGTTTGTGGCTTCTTAGTTCCGTACAAAATAGAAGTCTCCTTCAATAGAAGAATTTTCCCAAGGAATTTGTGTGCCACCTGATTTTAGGCGTACTTGAGTACGGACGCGCTTAAAGGCTTCTTCTATTTTGAGATCGGGAATTCTGATAGCCTTTACCAGTTCTTGCGTGTAAAGGCCGTTGAAACCAAAACCATCTGCTGCCACTGAACCAGGCGCGGTGGCAAAGGCGATAAATGTACCATAGGGCGCGGTTTCGATTCTTGCCAATCCTCGGGCTGTTGTCATCTGCCTGAAAAAAGTTCTGAGTTGTGAAAAGGGATTGTCGCGGCAGGCGTCCAATATGATGATGTTCATTCTGGTGCCCGCGTATTCCATTTCGCCCATGACACGCCCGAGCCTGACGGATTCATATTCGATGTCTTGCTCTTTGCTAATGTTGGCATCAGTGGGTATCAGGTAGTTTATTCCTTTCACCTGCATTCCGTGGCCGGCATAATAAAATAACCCTATACCGCCCTCAGCTTTCGCTATTTTTTCGCCAAAATGCTTGATGGCTTGCTTCATTTCCTTTTGGCTGAGGTTGGTATAAGACATGACTTCAAAACCCACTTTTTCCAATACCAGAGCCATTGCCAGTGCGTCATTAACCGGGTTGCGAAGCGGCGCGGTGGAGTAATTGCTGTTGCCAATCACCAAAGCCGTGCGTTTTTGGGAAATGTTGCGACTGGGCTGAGTCGTTTCTGGTGAGGTTTCGGAAGCTAAACCGGTGCCCATGTAGTTGTTCTTTTCCCAGAGTCCTGCTTGTATCTCACCATCAGGAAAATACAGGGTTCCCTGTCCGTGCCGTTTGCCATTGTCCCAATTTCCCTCATATCGGCGACCATCTTTCCAAACGAAAGTGCCCTGTCCATGCCGTTTGCCCTTGTTCAAATTTCCCTCATATCGGCGACCATCTTTCCCACTGAAAGTACCCTGTCCGTGCCATTTGCCGTCTTTGTAACCGCCCACATATCGGGCACCATCATTCCAGGTTTCTTTTCCTTGTCCGTGCTTTCGGCCGTCTTTCCAGTAACCCTTGTAGGTGCTGCGCCCGGACCAAGTGTAAATGCCAAATCCATTTTGGCAATCTCCAACTTCACATCCGGCCTGTACTTCGTTAAAAGTCAAGAATGTCAAGAGGATAAGCGTCGAAAGAAATATCAGTTTTTTCATGTCGTTATTCCTCGTCCAAGATAAATCTTGGACTCTTGTCGTTATTCCTCGTCCAAGCTAAAGCTTGGGCTTTTGTTACGTCCAAGCTAAAGCTTGGACTCCTGCTACTAATCTAGCTTTAGATTAATTTTTCTCCAAGACAATGTCAATAGATAAATTAGCGTCTTTGAGTTCTACCCACATTCTTTTTGAAATGTGGCCGGGGCGTGTGACGTAAATGTCGTATTTGCCGGGTTTGAGGGCAATGCCGGGCCTATATCTGGGTTTGATGTTCATTATTCTGATTCTACTCTCGGCCGGTATGGCATTGACAGTCAGACGATATTTGCCGTCATAGCTTGGTGGCGATGGCTTTTTTGCGGACAGCCGCTTGACGGTGGGGGCCGGGAATAAGAGATCGCGGATGGCAATCGCCTTTTGGTGTCCCTGTGCGGCCGCCAACGATAACCAGTGATGAGCTCGCTCCATATGCTGCGGTACGCCTTTGCCCTGAAAGTACATCGCCCCAAGGAGATATTGAGCATCCGCCAGTCCTTGTCTGGCCGATTTGCGAACCCATCGTCTGGCTTTTACCAAGTCTTGGGGCGCATCTTTGCCAGTCAAGTAGATTGCGCCGAGCAAGTTTTGCGCCTCTGCATGTCCTTGATTGGCCGCTTTTGTCAGCCAGTGTATTGCACGAGTAGCATCTTTGGGGAGGCCTCGCCCTATCAGATACATTGAGCCTAATAAGCCTTGAGCACCTGTATGTCCTTGCACCGCCGCTTTGTCAAGCCACGGTGCGGCTTGAGTAAAGTGGTTTTGCTCGTAATAGTTTTTCCCTTGAGAAAAGGCGTCTTCAGCATCGACGGCTAGAACAGGTTGCACCGCCAACGCGATTACTATAGGCAGCGTTTTTTTCAACATTGCCGTTTCTCCTTTTATGGTGGTTTGTGTGTTAATGGTTAATTGTTAATTGGTAATTGGTAATGGTATGTGCCTGACAATGCACAAGGATTGTATATAATAAGGGATTTTATTCTAAGCCTCAAATCACGCTCATATATTTGTGGTACTCTGTGAACTCCGTGTTGAAAAAAATGGGTTATTTGGACTATCTGATTTGGGGGCCATAAAACGATTTTAATGTTTTCAAATTAACATAAGGCCCACAAATTCCTCAACACAGAGACACAGAGTTACACAGAGTTACACAGAGTTACACAGAGAAATCTTTAGTTTTTGCTTGAGTCCTTATCAACAAAATGGGTTAGACTTGTGCCCTTAGCGTCACTTGCGCCTTTAGCGTTATTTTTCCCGCAAAAGATGCAAAAGACGCAAGAGATATTTTATGGTTATTTAGACTACCTGATTTAGGGGCCATAAAAGGTTACGTCGGCAAAAGTTTCCGTTGCGGAAACTTTTGCCGACGTGAATGGTTTCAAATTCAGTTATGAATTGCCCCCAATTGCGCTTAATCAAGCAATTAGCGTTCAGTATTTGTACCTTCGGCCACAATAGAAATGCGAATATCGATATAAAAATGAAAAATGTGACTACTTTTTGAGAAACAAAAAACCGCCCCTTTCAACCGCCCCTTTCAACCGCCCCTGGCTTTAATAACCAAATCAACCGATAACTGATAACTGATAACTGATAACTGATAACTGAATCATGGACGACAAGCTTGTTCATTCTGACTACTCTTGCTGCGTTCAACAAACACTATCTTCGTGACTAAATTATCATCGCGTCGATAGCACAGTCTCGCATTATAATTTTTAGTCCACTGGTATTTTGGTTGTTCTTCTTGGTACTCTTTGTACCACCACTGGCGAATCGCATCGAATGCTTGCAACGAATAATTCAGCAAGGTATTGGCAATATCATCACCTGCCAAATTCATCTCGTCAACCAGTGGTTCATAATGAATTTCTCCACCATTGTCTTCAATGGCAGCCAGCCATTTACTCAATTGTGGTGGCATTTCACCTTGATCAGGATCGACACTTTTCGTCAGTGAGACTTCTATTTGCCCCGTTTGCCCCTGCATAGCCTCTGACAGGACGTTATCAAAAGCCGGAAGTCCGGTAAAGGGTATTTCTGACATTGGAAGTGGATCTGATATTGTCTTGTTATCAGGAGGAGGTTGAGGTGGTTTTGGCGGATAGGGAATGCAGCCACCGGCACTCAGTAATACCAGAAAGGTTAATGGAAAAAATAGAGGTTTCATAATATTTCTCCTGTTTAAGGGGAAGAGAATATCGCTACATACCATGCAAATCAAGGGCCATTTTTTCATCCGTTGTTTGTAGTAGGCGATTTATCGCCTTTTTCATAATCGCCTTTTTAGGTTTGTAGTAGGCGATTTATCGCCTTTGCCGTAATCGCATTAAATCCTTTAGCTCCCTTCACGAGGACAAAAAGGTTTTTCTGGATCGCTTTTACTGCGAGCCACAAAGACTATTTTTGTGACCAAATTATCGTCGCGTCGATAGCAAAGTCTCGCGTTGTACGTTTGTAGTAGGCGATTTATCGCCTTTGCCGTAATCGCATTAAATCCTTTAGTTCCCTTCACGAGGACAAAAAGGTTTCTCAGGATCGCTTTTGTTGCGAGCCACAAAGACTATTTTTGTGACCAAATTATCGT
The DNA here is from genome assembly GCA_002085445.1 of Candidatus Parabeggiatoa sp. nov. 2. Classification (GTDB taxonomy): domain Bacteria; phylum Pseudomonadota; class Gammaproteobacteria; order Beggiatoales; family Beggiatoaceae; genus Parabeggiatoa. The sequence goes on along the minus strand of NBMI01000171.1, from coordinate 2,825 downwards.
CGCGTCGATAGCAAAGTCTCGCGTTGTACTTTTCGGCGACGGCGTACTTTGTGGTTTTTTCTTCTTGATATTCTTGGTACCACTCGCCTATCATCTCAAGGGCTTGCAACGTAAAATGCAGTAAGGCAATGGCACCTATCACACTCATGTCCCCACCCAGCGGTTCATAATCAATTTTTCCACCGCTGTCCTCAATGGCGGCAAGCCATTGAATTAATTGTTCTGGTATTTCACCTTTATCAGGATCAACACTTTTTGCCAGCGAGACTTCTATCTGCTCAGTTTGCCCGCGCATAGCCTTTGACAAATCATCATCAAAAGATGAACTGGGAAAGTTGAGTTTGGGCGATGACGGCCAGTTCCTATATGAAGATGTCGATGTCGTCTGCTTTGAGACAGATGAGTCGCCTCCTTGGTGGTGAGGAGGAGTCTCACAGGCACTAAGTACCATAAACGTCAATATAACAACAATCTTTTTCATCAGATTTCTCCTGGGCTTGGGGATACTGAGAAATCCGATTTTTCAAAAAAAGCGGATTTCTTCGGATTTCTTTGGGGATTTCTTTGATTTAAGGGGCAGTTATTGTAACACTAATGGCTTGTTCACCATTATATACAATCGTGCCATCTGCCAAACGATATCCAAAGTATATCTTCAATAGACAATAAGGGGTATATTGCCTTGGTATATGTCTACAAATTGTGTCTGTTCTAAACGGACACCGCGCCTAAACGGCACAAGAGAAGCCAATTTTCCATCCCAAATTGGAAATTTTTCCAAGAGGCTATCAAGCATGTAGTACGTGTTTGATGATTCGTGGTAGGCCACTACCAGAATTTCGGCCATTTTGCCGACATGAGTGTTATCAACTTCAATATCTCCTTGAATAATAACAGATTCGTTACGCGTTAGTGTGGCCGGTTGCTCAAACGAGTCCCCATTGACTGAAATACCACCACTGAAGGCGGCAGTCGTGTTCACGGCGTTCCCATTGGCATCAACAGCCACACCGCTTTTTTCTCCCAATTCTAAAGGTGGCAAATAAGGCTGCGATTCTGTGACAAATAGATTGGTACGATCACCTATCGCGTTATTATTTTCTGCTCTTGCCGTGATTATGTAACTGCCTTGGATATTCGCAGCGGCCTTTAGGCGAGCACTGATTTGTCCGTTTTCATTGCTCAAGCCACTGACATTGCCGTTGATATCACTGGTGGCGATGGTGTTTCCGTTGATATCAAAGAGGGCCAATTTTTCTTCGGTTATGTTGTTTATATCGTCTGTCGAGATTGTTAGGCTTAAGTTAATTTGTTCACCCGATATAGCATTATCAAAAGCATCGGCCAGTTTAAACGCGATGAGTTCGGAATTGTTGCCGATGGAGAGGCTTTGATTGCCGCCTTGAGTCACTTGTAAGTCGGTGGGAGGGCCGGCAACGATTTTTACCGTCGCTTGAGCTGTTATCGTGCTATCTTCTTCGAGTGTCGCGGTGATGGTGTATGTGCCGACTTGGGAAGGCGCGGTTAAGACGGTGCTGACTTGTCCTTTGTTATCAGTGTTGTTCTCATTGACACTCAAACGGGCGTTGTTCTCCGCTGTTGGGGGTGTCAGATTAAGGAGAATTTTTTTGCCTTCAATCGGCTTATTAAAAGCCTCAATGACGAGTTCAAAGATGATTTCAGAGGATTCTCCGGCTGTGAGGCTGTTGCTGGGTTCGATTGGCTTGAGGGTTGGTGAAATTTCATTGACACGAATTGAATAGCCAGTGCTGTCACCGAAAAATCCGGTGTGTCTGACTTTTATATAGTATATACCTTCAGACTGAGCAACATAATCTATTTGCTCGCCTTCGCCTTCAAAGCCACGGTTTTTAGCCTCAATCTGAATATTGCCACCAATCTCATAAAGTTCAAGGGCTATATCAATATCAAAGCCAACGTTATCAGTTGTAATCTGATAACCGTAACCACGCTGTGCCTCAAACTTGAGCCAATCTTCATCACTCCTAGTGTGAATGGTGTGTTCTTGTGGCGTACCCTTTATTTCAATAGGAGTGGCGTTATTGAAGCTGTTATCGTCTTCATACTGATCAGCAGAAGCCGCAAACACACTCAAACTGCCACTGATGAGTAGTAAGACACAACATAAGAGATTTCCCAACCAGAGAAACCTATTGTTCTGTCGTCTCTTCATAATAATTACCTCAGCGATTAAGTTTGTAGTAGGCGCTTTAGCGCCTAAGTTTGTAGTAGGCGCTTTGCGCGCCTAAGTTTGTAGTAGGCGCTTTGCGCGCCTAAGTTTGTAATAGGCGCTTTAGTGTCTGTCACAAAATAACTTGAACAAATTTTATCAATTTGATTAGAGTTTGCTCTACAAAAATGACCAGGTTATTTTGTGACAGGCCCTAAGGGAGTTGTGGCTAAATAAAATACCCACACAAAATGAAAAAAACAAGTTTCTCTATGGGTATATTATTTTCACGCTGCTCCCTTAGTACATCTAATTACGCGGATAGTCGAATTGGTAGAAAGTACAATTGATTATGCATAGTATAACTCATTATGCCTAGTGCAACTAATTACGTGGATAATCGAATTGAAGCATAGTACAACGAATTACGCGGATAAACGAATTGGTAGTGAGTACGTCTGATTATGTTTGCCTAACCTAGTACAACTAATTACGCGGATAATCGAATTGATACATAGTACAACTAATTACGCGTGCGGATAATCGAATTGATTAGTCGGGTGGGTAGCGCTTCGCTACCCTTCGGTGTGCTTTGCTAAACCCACCGAATTGTTGTAGTCCTTGTAGTTATTTA
>NBMI01000398.1:5423-8123 GCA_002085445.1 Candidatus Parabeggiatoa sp. nov. 2 | reverse complement strand
GCCGCCAAACCCGTCACCAACGATACCAACCGAGGCATCCGTTATTACGGGTGGGCCTACAGCAACCACCATATCTTGTACCTCCAAGATAAAGGCGGTAATGAGAACTGGCGGATATACAGCCTTAACCTCAATACGGGCGAAACCAAAGGCCTTACTCCCCTAGCCAATGTGAAGGCCAAAATTGAAGGAAGCAGTCCGAACTTCCCAAACGAGATTCTCGTTGGACTTAATGATCAATGATCGTAATCCTGAACTTCATGATCTTTATCGCATCAACATCGAGACGGGTGAAAAAAGCCTCGTACAGAAAAATGAGGGATTTTCGCAATTCGTCACCGACGACGATTACAACGTCCGTTTTGCGGTGCGTTCTACACCACTTGGCGGAAATGAGATTCTCATGCCCACCAACGAGGGCCATTGGGCAGCCGTTATGAACATTGCCATGGCAGACTCGCTTAGGAACGTGCATGAAATAAATTAGTCAACTGGGAATGGTATAGCTTGATTAAATGTACTCATAACCATCTACCCTTTGAATTAATTGGCAATACTTATATGAAATCCCAGAAACTTTCTTTTTGCCAATTCCAATATCAAAACTGCCCCTTGCTCTGCAACACGCCCAATATACGTGCCTATCTTTTTCCCCTTAGTCACGACCGCTTTAACAATGTCACCGGTTTGAAACCCTTTTACTCGCTTGTGTTTTTTGGGGCCAGTTCTCGGAAATCCGTATTGATTCATACTGCACTTTTGCCTTGAGCCACGTCCTTTGGCAGTGATAATCAAAGGCGTTATCGCTGGGGGAATAACGACTTGAGCACCACTTTCCCCTACACAGGCAGCATCTATCCAATGGTCTTTTGAGTAACCCAGTTTGACACGGTTAAATTTTGTTCGCCCCCCGCTTGAGAAAGTAATAGTAATAGGTAAATCAAAGCCTTTTAATGCATTGCCGGTTGCATAACGGGTAGCATTGACAGCCGCAGTATCTTTTAAGGGTGCTTTTGCTTGTGCTTGAATTTTCTTCAAACGTTTCGGTTTGCACTTCAGAAACTCTTTAATGTCCTTATTGCCCTTATTGATGTTACATTCAGTACATGCCAAGGTTAGGTTAGATACTCGATCTGAGCCACCTTTACTGCGGGCTTGGATATGCTCAATTTCAAGTGGCACGTTTTTAGCACCACAATAGGCACATTCACGATCCCATTTTTCTAGCAAATATTCCCGCAACTCATAGCCAGCAAGCTCGCCTTGTTGATATTCAATCCCCGATATTTCTGGATTTTGTATTTTCTGAGTATCGAACCTAACTATCTCAACTGCTATTTGAGTGAGCGGTGCCAGTCGTGCCAGCTTAAGCATCCAATTTTTGACGTTATCAGCTCGTGACCTCAATGAGGGGGGGAGCCAGCCTTGTGGTCGCTGTCGGTTATTAAACCGTGCTGGCCGATAACGAGTTTTTCTATTTCTTCGAGAACGACGTACCGCCCGTCTTGAATCGAGGTTTCTTTTTATCTGAAGCCCCCGATGATTTAGGTTGCCGGCCCAAATAACCTCTGAGCCACGCTCAAAATGCCCAACCAAAGCTATCCCAGTTGTGCGGCTACCGGGATCAAATTTGATTTCGATAGGCTGTAAATCGCCGCCTACACGGCACTTCATAATAATTGTGAAAGGATAACGACGATAAACCGCAGCCTTTCCGTTTTTTAAGAGTTTGCGGGCTCTTGCTGGGTGGCAAGGCATCAACGGTTTTTTGTTACGATCCAGAACAAATACTCTTCGCATAAATTGTCACCTAACTCAGTTTGCACTGGTAATGGTCTCCTAGCTAATGTTATAGGACGGTTTTGAATGGGAGCCACACTAACCTTTCCATCAGACTTGTTTAATGACTCCCCGCAGGGTCTTGGACTGGAGATGCATCACAAGAGTGCCTATATTTTCGTCCCTAACGGAGTTCTGAAGAACTAAAGCGGGTAACCTTAAAATCACTTAGTTGCCTAAGTTATTTATGGACGGTTACTTACCACTAATATCATGGGTTTTGATAAGACGGGCCAGATTGTGTACCTAGAAGACAGCCGTAATCGTAACACGTCGGCACTGTTTGCGTGGGATACCAAAACGGGTAAGCAAACATTGCTTGCTGAAAACCCACAGGCCGATGTCAGCGCTGTTATGATTCATCCGACGGAAAAACACGTCCAAGCCGTCGCTTTCACGTATGAACGCAAGCATTGGCAGATACTTGACAAAACCATCGCGGCAGATTTTGCCTACCTGAAAACGGTTGCCGATGGTGAGGTTAGGATTGCAGATCGAACCCTTGATGATAAATACTGGATTGTCGTTTATCTCATGGACAATAGCCCAGTGCGCTATTATCGCTATAACCGCAAGACGCAAAAAGCACAGTTCCTATTCACCAATCGCGAGGCCTTAGAAGAAAAGTCCTTGGCGAAGATGTACCCAACGTGGTATTGTTGGTTCACGGTGGCCCTTGGTGGCGCGATGACTGGGGCTACGATTCCAGACATCAATGGTTAGCCAACCGTGGTTACGCTGTGTTGAGCGTTAACTTTCGGAGTTCAACTGGCTTTGGAAAGGCCTTTATCAATGCCGGGAATCGAGAATGGGGTGCGGCGATGCAACACGATCTCATCGATGCCGTTAATTGGGCGATAC
>NBMI01000398.1:0-5396 GCA_002085445.1 Candidatus Parabeggiatoa sp. nov. 2 | reverse complement strand
GCTATTATGGGAGGGAGCTACGGCGGATACGCTACCCTAGCAGGGCTGACATTTACACCACAGAAGTTTGCATGCGGCGTAGACATCGTGGGGCCGTCGAACTTGGTGACACTGCTTGAGACGATCCCACCGTACTGGGCACCGGTGATAGCGCAGTTTACAACCCGCGTAGGTGATCACAGAACAAAGGAAGGCCGAGCCTTCCTAACAACGCGTTCCCCGCTAACCTACGTTGATAGGATTCAGCGGCCGCTATTGATCGGACAAGGTGCCAATGATCCGCGTGTCAAACAAGCCGAATCTGACCAAATCGTCCAAGCCATGCAACAGAAGAACATCCCAGTGACGTATGCGCTATACCCTGATGAAGGACACGGCTTCCAGAAACAAGAGAATCGTTTATCATTCTCTGCGGTTACAGAAGCGTTCCTCTTCGAGTGTTTAGGTGGCCGGTATGAGCCTATCGGTGACGATTTTGAAGGCTCAAGCCTCACCGTTCCAATAGGAATAGAAGAAATACCGGGCTTGAAAGAGGCACTTTCGGAACAGAAAACATGATGAAAACCTTATCATTGATTGTCATTTCGACCAACGGGAGAAATAGTCGCTTGTAGTAGTCGTTTGTAGTAGTCGTTTGTAGTAGTCGCTTGTAGTAGTCGCTTTAGCGACTTAATCTATAATACAAACACTACAAACACTACAAACACAACTAAGGGAGTTGTGGCTAAATAAAATACCCACACCGTTAAAAAAACGTTGTTTCTCTATGGGTATATTATTTTCACGCTCCTCCCTTATGTCGAAATGACAAACGCTTGGAGATGACAAACGCTTGGAAATGACAAACGCCTGGAGAAATCAGGCGGTTTTCAAAGATTTCTCCTGATGTAGAAATGACAAACGCCTGGAGAAATCAGGCGGTTTTCAAAGATTTCTCCTTATGTAGAAATGACAAACGCTTGGAAATGACAAACGCCTGGAGAAATCAGGCGGTTTTCAAAGATTTCTCCTGATGTAGAAATGACAAACGCTTGGAGAAATCATGTGGTTTTCAAAGATTTCTCCTGATGTAGAAATGACAAACGCTTGGAGAAATCATGTGGTTTTCAAAGATTTCTCCTGATGTAGAAATGACAAACGCTTGGAAATGACAAACGCTTGGAGAAATCAGGCGGTTTTCAAAGATTTCTCCTTATGTCGAAATAACAAACGCTTGGAGAAACCTGGCGGTTTTCAAAGATTTCTCCTTATGTAGAAATGACAAACGCCCTGAGAAATCATGCGGTTTTCAAAGATTTCTCCTTATGTAGAAATGACAAACGCCCGGAGAAATCATGCGGTTTTCAAAGATTTCTCCTGATGTAGAAATGACAAACGCTTGGAAATGACAAACGCTTGGAGAAATCAGGCGGTTTTCAAAGATTTCTCCTTATGTCAAAATGACAAACGCCCGGAGAAATCTGGCGGTTTTCAAAGATTTCTCCTTATGTAGAAATGACAGTAGAAAAAATAGAAATGACAGTCAAAAAAATAGAAATGACAGTAGAAAAACTGTCCGGTACTCAGAGGAAAAATAAGAAAAACTTCTTCAGTTTGAAAAACCTCTTCAGTTTGACGAGGAAAAATAAGGAAAACCTCTTTTGAAAAACCTCTTCAGTTTGACGAGGAAAAATATGAACAAAAGACACAACCCCGATCAACTATTAATCGAAGCCATCCAAAACGGCCTACCGCTAGTATCACGCCCTTATGCCGCGATAGGAAAACGCATTGGCATGAGCGAATCCGAAGTCCTCGCTAAATTGTCTCGCTTACTTAAAACCGGTGCGATAAAGCGTTTCGGGGTTGTGGTGTGCCACCGCAAACTAGGCTATTGCGCGAATGCAATGGTAGTATGGAACATCCCCGATGAACAAGTCACCTCTTTGGGACAACAGTTAGGACAATTTGACTGTGTGACGCTCTGCTACCGTCGCGCCCGACACTTGCCCGATTGGCCTTATAACCTATACTGCATGATTCACGGCAAAGACCGAAACACAGTGTTAGACAAGTTGGATGGAATCATTGAACAGTGTGATTTAACCGACATTCCCCACCAAGTCCTATTCAGCCGCCGCTGTTTCAAACAACGCGGCGCGATTTACACGCCCCGTCAACCCGTTACTGAAGAAACCAAGTTTTTTCAAAAAACTTGCATTCTTCCCCAAGCCGTTGCCGGGGGATACTAATGGACGCGATAGACCGCAATATTATCAACAACTTACAGGGCAATTTTCCCATCAGTGAGCGCCCCTATGCAGAGGCGGCCGAACAACTAGAACGCTTAGGCGGTGGACTCACGCTGGCAGCCATGCAAGTGCCAGAGGCCGAATTCGATCAGGTGGCAAAACAAGTCAACGCATTTCCCGAAGTGGCCCACAACTATGCACGAGATCATGAACTCAATATGTGGTTTGTCTTAGCCACCGAACGGCCTGAACGAATTAATGAAGTCATAAAAAAAATTGAGACCCAAACAGGACTACGTGTGTACAACATGCCCAAACAAGCTGAATACTATGTAGGACTTCGATTTGAAGCATAGCTCCAGCCGGCATCCAAACCGGCGTCCAAACTTGAAAGGGGCGTTTCTAGGGGCGTTGCCCCTGGCTTTAATAATACTTACCGAAGGGGCTAATAGAGGTTTTAAAGTCAGCCCCTTTAGTACGAGATTAATACAAAAAGGGGCACCGCCCCTAGCAAGCCCCAACGGGGCGACATTAATATAGCCAGTGTACCTACCTGGCAAGGCGACATTAATATAGCCCCAACGGGGCGACATTAATAAAGCCAAGGGCACCGCCCCTGGCAAGCCCCAACGGGGCGACATTAATTTTTCATTTTTCATTTTTAATTTTTCATTTTTAATTTTTCATTAGTATATGAATCCCATTGACGCAACTGATCGGCGTATTATCCAAGCCACTCAAGCCGGACTCCCTTTAACGCCCCGCCCCTATCACACCATCGCCGAACGTGCCGTGCCCAACCACTACGCCCTTGGCTATCGCGCCAATGGCATGACAGTTTGGGACGTGCCAGACGAACAGATTGATGAATTAGGCCGACGTGTGGGACAATTAAACTTTGTCAGCCACTGTTATCGCCGCCCCCGTCACTTGCCAGAGTGGCCTTATAACCTTTTTGCAATGATACACGGCCGAACTCAGTCTCAGATAGATGAACAATTTCAACAGATTGCAGAATTATTGGGCGAACACAATCGGGGGCATAAAACGTTATATAGCACTCGCATTTTGAAAAAAACTGGGTTACGAATTAGCGGCTAAAATGCGCTACCTATACTCATCAAAATAGCCTGGGGCGATGCCCCAAATGAGGCCCCTTCGGGGTTATCTCGCTCCGCTCGTTACTGCGTTTGGCGCGTCTTTAATATCTTTTCGACGCAAAATAACGCGCGAAAAAACGGGAGCAAAGAACACCGGTTTTCTATTCACATTCAATCCCTTCGGGCTTATCGTGAAAAAACTCGGCTTTCTTGTGGCTCAGCAGTCGGCCCCTACTGAGTTTATGAATAATACCCATTTTGGATTGAAACCTATTTTATAAATAGGCACCATAAGTCACAACTTATGCCGTAAGACAGAAAACCATCATAAGAATTTCAACTAAAAATTGGTATAACACACATCCAGCCTGAAGTGGTGAAAATAAGATTATTTTGTCCAAAAAATTCCGCTTTAAAAAAAATTATATAAAAAATAGTCACTTAAATCACCCTATTTTCATTCACAATTCACAATTTTCACTTCGATTTGGAGAATAAAATCAGGTGGGCGGCATCGCGAGAGTTATTCACATTCAATCCCTTCGGGCTTATCGTGAAAAAACTCGGCTTTCTTGCGGCTCAGCGGCCGGCCCCCTACTGATTACTGAAAACTGAAAACTGATAACTGATAACTGATCACTGATAACTGAAAAACTGATCACTGATAAAAATGTTCCGCCTTAGCCAATACATAAAAGAACTCATCAACCCCACGCCCCTAACGCCGGTGCGTCAACCCCCGGGGCCTGTCGTTATTTGGAATCTCATCCGCCGCTGCAACCTCACTTGTAAACACTGCTACTCCATTTCGGCCGATACCGATTTCAAAGGCGAACTCTCCACCCAAGAAATCTTCACCGTCATGGACGATCTCAAAGCGTTTGGTGTTCCCGTGTTGATTTTATCGGGCGGCGAGCCGTTGCTACATCCCGATATTTTTGCCATTTCCCACCGCGCCAAAGACATGGGCTTTTATCTCGGCCTATCCAGCAACGGCACCTTGATTGACGAAAACAATATTGCAGCCATTGCCGCTGTCGGTTATGATTATGTTGGAATAAGCCTAGACGGGCTGCAAAAAACCCATGACCAATTTCGCCGCCGTCAAGGCGCATTCGATAAATCTATGCAAGCGATTCGGTTCTGTCGAGATCATGGCATCAAAATCGGTATGCGTTTTACCCTGACGCAAGACAACGTCCACGAATTTCCCCAAATGCTGCAACTGATGGACGATGAAAACATCGACAAATTTTACTTATCTCACCTTAACTACGCCGGGCGCGGCAACAAAAACCGCAAAGATGATGTCGTCCACCAAATGACGCGCCAAGCGATGGACGTTTTATTTGAAACCGCTTTAAAAATGCAACAAGCCGGCAAATCGCGGGAATTTGTCACCGGCAACAACGACGCAGACGGCGTTTACTTATTATTATGGGCGCAACACCGTTTCCCGCACCACGTTAAACATTTGCGTACCAAACTGATACAATGGGGCGGTAACTCATCCGGCGTCAATGTTGCCAACATCGACAACTTAGGCCATGTCCACCCCGACACCTTTTGGTGGCACTACTCCTTAGGCCATATCCGACAACGCCCCTTTTCCGAAATTTGGCCCGACACAAAAGAACCGCTGATGGCCGGCCTAAAACTTAGCCCACGCCCCCTCAAAGGCCGCTGCGGGGAATGCCATTATCAAGACATTTGTGGCGGTAATACTCGCGTACGCGCACATCAAATAACGGGCGATTTTTGGGCCGAGGATCCGGGGTGTTATTTAAGCAATGAAGAGATTGGAGTTTTGGCAAAGAAACCAAAACTCAAACTTTAGTTTGGCGGGCGGTGTTTGGCAACCGGCATCAGTTTGGCAGGGTGAAAAAAAAAGGTCGTGTCTGTCCTTTTAGAAATTTTTAGTATCAAAGGCCATCAATAAAATCAACAATTCGGCAACCTGGCCCTCAAAAAAACCGCTTTGGAAAGACACCTTAGTATTTTTCATTTTTCATGTATCAAGGGCCATCAATAAAATCAACAATTCGGCAACCTGGCCCTCAAAAAA
>NBMI01000170.1 GCA_002085445.1 Candidatus Parabeggiatoa sp. nov. 2 | reverse complement strand
AAACCACTTTGCCAATCAACCGCACAATATATTCTTCATCATCCAACCGATTCGGATCATTAACAATGCCGCTTCTTTTATCAACTTTAACCCGATATTGATCAGTTGCCCAGTTAAGGGCGGAACGATTGCCGAGCCGATAGTCAAAGGTTTCGGGCGGAATGCCGCCGAGGGTTAGGGAGTCTAAGTAAATGATTTGCCGTTTGTCGCGGGAGAGTTTCATTTTTTCGACGCGCCAGTTTAAGGGCGTATCGGCTTTATCCATGAGTTTTAATGGATATTCAGGTTGTTGCTCATAGTTAAGATGCAAGTTGCTAAGTTTTTTCCCGGCGGTGACGAATTCCCAAAAGTTGGGTGCAAATGGAATACGAGGCAATTCTCTTTTGAGGTTCGCAGCATATTTTTCCCGATAAACGGGGTGGTGCAGTAATCCATAAACATAATGAAAAATAGCCCATTTGGTGATTTTGTTGTCTTGGTAGTGGTTTTGATAATGGTTTAATGCCCAGTCGGTGAGGTTTTCTTTGCGGTTAGTACCGTCTTCATCGTAGGTGTAAAAAGGAAAACATTGTCCGTTACGCCCGCCAACTGCCACATCAGGTATGCAATTTGTGATTTGGACAACAAAAGGAATCTGTGAATGATTAGTCGCACAAATCACGCAGTTTTCCGTTTTTGGCGTGGGAAAAATAGAAGGAAAAACATAAACCCTTTCATTAAACATTTGGTCAAAAAATAAATGGGATTTCGTGAAAGGACGATATAAAGATTGCCGAATCTTATTTATATCAAATTTAGCCAACTGCCCTCGTTTCAAATTCGCTTTTAGCGCTTCACTCCAACTGAGCTTGTTATCCTGATACAAGACAAAATCATCAACTTGAGTTTGTTTATTTGCTTGTTGTGTCCACTTGAAAACTTGCTCATTATAAGTTTCAATCATCCGTTGCATGTTGTTAGCTAATTCAGATTGATTGAAATTGTAAGCCCAAGTATCACGGTTAGTTTTCACGCCACTACTAAAAACTTTAAATATCACGCCCTCAATTTCCGTTTTAGCCGCCTTCGTTTCCTTCGTGCCTAACGGCATAAAGTCATCAAATTCTGAATGCAAGCCTTCGGTGAGCCAAGTGTGTTTTTTATCGGGTTGTATTGTTTGATAATCTAATTTTGAGAAAACGCCCGCTTTTTCTATCAAGGCAAATTTTTCTAAACGGGTTGCTTTCCAATCAACGCGACTATAGAAAATTTGAGTGTTTTTTTGGGTACGTTTTTTCACCAAAAAAGTGACTGAAATACCTACCATTGCTGCTAATCCAAAAACCGTATGCTTTTCTCCAATGGGAATCCCATCACGCATGGAATCTTTTCTAACATTGCCCTTTAAGTCAAGAATGTAAATGTTAGAAAAATCCTGCGCTAAATGTTTCCGCATCCCATCAAAAGCAATACTATCCAAAAAACTATTATTGGTAACAAACGCAACAATGCCTTCATCTCCAATACGCCGCGAAGCCCAACATATCGCTTTCACATAAGGATCAGCTAACGCATTTTTATTCGTTGCCTTAGAATCTTTGGCATAAGTGTCACGCACCCATTCATCAACCACCTTATATTTGCGATTCTTATTGTTATCGTTTTCGTTGACTTGCCCCACATTATAAGGTGGATTGCCAATCACCACAAAAATGGGCGCTTGTTTTTGTTGTCTAACCCGCGCCGTATTTTCAGTGGTAAAAAAGTCTTGTTGTCGAGCCTCCGCTAACTGAAAAGTATCTACCAAACAAATTCCTTCAAACGGTTCATATTGCCCGGTAATTTCATAATAGGCGTGTTCGATATTCATTGAGGCAATATAATAAGGCAACAACATCACTTCATTACAATGTAACTCGTTTAAATATTTGTTTTTCAAGCTAAATTGACTGATAGCTCGCATAATCCGAATAATAAAATTTCCAGTACCGACAAACGGATCAAGAATTTGCACGGATGGCTGACTCAAAGAACTATTAAACTCTTTTTGTAAAATCTCTTCCACCGACTGCACCATAAAATTCACTATCGGCTGCGGGGTATAAACGATGCCATGCGTATCGGCAACTTTTACCGCAAACCCTTGAAAGAATTTTTCATAAATAGCGTTCAGAAAATCTTGTTTATGGGCATAATCATCAATCGTTGCTGCGGTGGTTTCAATCGCCCCATAAAAGCGATCCAACTTTTTCAGAAATTCATGGCGACTAAATGAACGCGCCGTGAGGGCAGTGATGACTTTTTCAATTTCACGCGCAATCACGTTTTTATTGACAAAATCCGGGTTTTTAAACACGGTTCTAAAAATCCGCTCCGTCAACAAGTGTTGAATCAGCATTTCTTTAACGGCATTCAACGATAAATTGGGATTAATCGCTTCGACACAGAGTTGGGTAAAACTATCAAAGGCTTGGATAAACGCTTGATTGGTTTTTAATTCCTGTTCAAGAATTTTCAGCAGCGCGTCACCATGCTCTTTGACTTTATCCTTAAAAGCGGTTACCGCATCGCTCCACTGTTCATAAGCGGGCGGATTGTAACCAAAAAATAACCTAAGCCCTTCAATCAGTAAATCAGGTTGCTCGGTAATGGCTTCATTAAACACTTCCTGCCCGTTTTGCCATAAGACAAGACGTTGCGGCGTTTGAAACAAAATATTCTCTTTAGGATAACCCGAAGCAAACTTCTGTTTAATTTCCTTAGCTAAATTATCCTGAATATCCGCAGCGAACCAAATGCCATGTCGCAATTCAAATTGATCTAATAAAGCGCCATCCGTTCTGATGGGATGCTTACCATCACGATTCAGCGGATATTGCTCTACCAACTGCAAATCACATTGACTGGCACAATGGCGTAAAAGATTGGCAAAAGCCGGCGCCACTGCCCCTTCGGTACTGATTTTTAAATCAGATAGGGCAGCGATTTCTTGGTAAAAATTTTTGATGACTTTGTGGGTGGGTTTTAAGTTAAGGGTAGACATATTGGATTTCAGATACAAATTTGGATAGGTTTTTTTTCGTTTTCAGCATTAGGATAAAGTTCTTTCCCTTTCTAAAAAGCGGCTCTTATTGAAGAGCATCAGCTAAAGATGTCTACGCGCCCTATTTATTGTCATTACCAAAGGAACGTAACGTTTCTAAAAGTACATGAAAACTATCAGAACGGTTAGCTTTTTCCACATTTTGCGTCTCCAAAGAAACAAAATGAGCGATTTCTTCTGCAAATTTATACTCAGATGTCTCTTTTTCCAATCCGGGACGATTTCTTCAATGACACTGGATGGTTTTGGGATGTTATCAATATCACGATATTTTTTCTTACCTTGAAAAAAACTTGCTTTAAATCTAGGCGAACATTTTGCAATCGCTTCCATATCTCCTAGAAACCAAGCTTCTAATTCATAGCAGGCGATTCTTATTTTGTACTCACAAGAACACCAAGCCATTTTTTCCTGTATCTTATTTTTCAATGCGACACAATCTTGTTTATCTCGATCAATGATGACAATAATTTGTTGAGCGCGTTTGGATAAAGTTGGGATAATGTTATTCAAGTGACTGATTAAATCTTCTTTGCCACGATGATGCTTAATTTCAAACCGATGTTCTTCAAAACCTAAACGAGGTAGAATGCCTTCCAAAAATTTTATCATTGAATAATCTTCAACTAAAAAAATTATCATGGATTAATCCCTTTGAAATAATCATGTTGCCATAACCAACCTAATTCACAACCATTGTCATAGAGTTCGGTTATCTGCTCATTATATTTTTTAGCAGAAACTATGTGGCTGCTACCCTGTTCTTTTTTGACTAAAAACAACTCCTTTATTTTTAAGGCATCCACAAATTCAGGGGAATGGGTAGAAACAAAGACTTGTCCGCCACGTACTGCATATTCTCTGAGTTCTGCTGCGAGTTCTCTTAATAACGTCGGATAAAGGTAATTTTCAGGTTCTTCAATACAGAGCAATGGACGCGGGGTGGGATCATGCAATAACACTAAATAGGCGAACATTTTAATGGTGCCATCAGAAGTGTATTTTGAAATAAACGGATCGGTAAAACTATTATCCCCAAATTTGAGTAAAATTTGCCCGGCTTCATTGATACTAATGTCCACGTTGTCAATGCCGGGGACTCGTTGTTTCATTTTGGTTAAAATGGTTTGAAAACGCTTTGGATGATATTCATGAAGAAAACTGGCGACTTGGGCTAGATTATTACCCGAACGAGACAGTTGTTGATCGGCACCCACCTCATTGATTTTACGCATCTCTTCATTTTGCAAATTAGAAACTAACCATTGTTCTAATAAGGTACGAAAACTTTTAATGGTTTTGTAACGCTCAAATTGTCCCAAGCCTTTTAAGGCTAGAATATCTTCGGCACCCAAGGGTTGCTCCTCACGTTCTTCCTTAGCTTTCCAGGGTTTCTGATCATAATCTTGTTCATTTTTGATGGCTGAACCGATTCCTCTTGAGTAATCTAAAAAATGCCAAGGTTTGCCACTGCGTCCCCGACGATATTTTAAAACTTCCTTTTCGATAAAGACTTTACCGCGATTAAAACCAATTTTTAAATGGTAAGTGACTAAAGGACTTTTATCACCTTCCTCAAAATTACGAAACTTGATTTCAAATTCAATGAAATCTTTCTCCGGGTTACTGTTACGAGTGATAACTTCCTTAAATCCCCCCTCACGATTAACCGCAACCGTGACATTTTCTTTTAAGCAGGTGGACAGAAAACTGAAAACTTTAAAAAAAGTCGTTTTACCCGAACCGTTCGCACCTAAAAACACATTTAATCGCTGCAAATCGGTAACGTGTAAATCCTTATATAACCTAAAATTCTTGACTTTAATTTGCTCAATTTGTGTTTTCATGATTATTTGTATCCTGTTTATAAAATATGAGACAACATTGTTTATTAGGTGATTCGCTTTTGGCTACTTATTGTACGACAATTGTGGGCCATATCGCATAATGGCTCAAGGAATTTCAACTCATGGCCCTATTGATATATATCTCAAATACCGCGTAGCCACTCAGAACTCAAAACACTCACCATTTATCTCGAATGTGGTGGGCTTAACCGTTTTTAATTCACAATTCACAATTCACAATTCACAATTCACAATTTTTATCACTCCAGCCAAGTACTCTGTCAATGTTCTATTGACGGGTAACAGATTGGCACTGCCAAACTACTCTGGCACTGCCAAACTAAAGTTTGGACTCCTGATAACTGATTACTGACTTGACAGGGGCGCGTTAAGTGTTGGTTAAAACGGAGTCAATTCCTTGATTGGCTAAACTATCGGCAATCTCATTTTCTGCATGTCCACTATGTCCCTTTACCCATTGCCAGTCCACTTGATGGTTTTGTGTCGCGGCGTGTAGGCGTTGCCACAAGTCAATATTTTTAACAGGTTCTTTATCCGCCGTTTTCCAATCGCGCTTAATCCAATTTTCTACCCATTGAGTGATACCTTTTTTGACATATTCAGAATCCGTCGTCAAACGGACTTGACAGGGGCGCGTTAAACTTTCTAAAGCCATAATGGCTGCCATCAATTCCATGCGGTTATTAGTTGTATTAAGTTCGCCGCCAATTAATTGTTTTTCCATGTCTTTATAGCGCAATAATACTCCCCAGCCCCCGGTGCCAGGATTTGGGCGACAGCCACCATCTGTAAATGCTTCAACAATTGGTTCAGTCATTTTGTGTTCTCCTTAAAATGCGACGGTTGGGTTGAATTGAAAGATATAAAATAAATTTATCACTAATCCTCTCAAAAACAACCAATTTCATAAGCGATTGTTTTTTTACTTTTCAGTTTTCATTCTTAATTTCACAACCCCCCCTAAAAAATTTGTTTATAACTTATTGTTCATTTTTCACTTTTCAGTTTTCATTCTTAATTAAAATCACAAACCCTCTCAAACGGTTCATTTTTCATTCTTCATTGGCAAAATGTGTGCTGACGGCCTCCGTCACTAAAGTCGGTTGAGTTAGCCATCTTGATTTAATGGGGGTTAAGGTAGCAATACGTTTTTTGGCAACCACGACATACGCGGCCCCAAAATTGCCAGCCCAGCGTGAGCCAACTTTTTCGACACTTTTCGTGTAATTCTTAAAACGGTCACTGTGAAAAGGCAGGGCAAAAAAGAACGTTTGTTGTTTTTTCAAATCAAAGCCGAGCAAAGCTAACCAGTCTTTAATGCGTAACAGCGGCAAAAATCGTCCACACCACGGCGCCGTTTCGCGCCGTGCGAAAAACCAACGCCAGATTCCCCACAGGCTTACCGGGTTAAAGCCTAAAATCACGACATGGCCTTCTGGAATTAATACTCGTTCCACTTCGCGCAAGATTTCATGCGGATTCTTGACACGCAGCGGTGCATGATGCGACTGCTTTCTAGCAGACGGCCGTGTCCCACGTTGCCAATTTGCAACAAATGATAGCCAAACAGTTGCGGCAAAATCTGTTGCAAGACACAAGTTTCTTCGCTCAATAAGCGTTTTCCCAACGGGGTTTGAAACCACCTATTAAGCTGTGCGGCGTGACTGCCTATCATGCAAATGGCGTGGATAGGAAAGGCGATGGGTGGGCGGATGCGGACTTTTAGCCTTAAAACGGCAGTTTGATGCCGGTGGTTGGCAATCCTAATCCACCCGCCAAGCCGGCTAGTTTATCTTGACTCACTTTTTCGACTTTACGCACGGCATCATTGACGGCGGCCGCCACCAAATCTTCCAGCATTTCTTTGTCTTCGCTCATTAGAGCCGGATCGAGTTCGACACGTTGCACATCGCGCCGCCCCGTCATAAACACTCTAACCATGCCGCCGCCCGATTCGCCAATGATTTCTAAGTCAGCCAATTCTTTCTGGGCATCTTCAAAATTTTTTTGGGCTTGTTTCATTAAGTTGGCAAGTCCGCCTTTCATCGTCTGTCCTCTATCAAGTTGTTGCTTTGGTAATTGGTAATTGGTAATTGGTAATCGGTAATCGGTAATTGGGTAATCGGTAATCGGTAATTGGTAATTGGTAATTGGTAATTGGTAATTTGAACGAAGTACGATTCATTGTGAAAACGCCGCTACGGTGGCAAAAAGTGTTTTCAAAGACTTCTGTAAATATGCCTAGCTTAAAATCAATGACTTACAGACTTTTGGGGAGTTCTCAGCATTAGCCATTAGCCTAATGCCATTACCCATTACCAAAAGGTTATTCAGCCAGTTTTTGAGTCAGTATAGCAAACTCTTGTTTCATTTGCATATTTTCAAATACCAGTAAATCTGGGACTTGGATATTGAGCAATACGTCAAAAGATTTTTGGCTGGTGCGTAATAGGTTAATCAACTCGCCACTGACTCTGACCGTTTTATAGGTGTTTTGTGCGATCCGTAAATCGGCCTTGGTTTTGTTTATCGCCCTGGCTATTTTGCGACGTTGCCTGATTAAATGTTTTTTGTACAACCGTGCCGTTTGCAAAGTCAAATTTTGAGCCTCAAGGTTGGCTTGTAAATGTCGGCGGCGATTTTTATCAATCTCTGAACGCAACAAATTCCGGGTAGTTGCCTTAAGGTTGTGAACATCCGCAACAATATGGCCTATTTTGGGCAAGTATTTTTCGTCAATATTGTTGATGAATGTTTGCTGCATGTGTAGCAGCGTTTTTAACAAAACAGTGTACATTCCATAATAACGTTGGCTGATGTCAAAGTCTTCGCCACTTTTGATGGTAAGCGTCATCAATTGTTGGCTAATTTGTTTGACATTATTGTAGACGATACTGCTTTGAATAATATCATCTCCCACGACACTGGATAGCAGCACTTCCAATTGTTCTGGCGTTATATGCAGCCCTTTGTCGGAAAGTTCTTGGGCAAACTGGCTTTTGAGTTTGCTAATCGCCTCATGGCGTTGCTCGATCCGCTCAGTGAGTTGCTCAATTTTAGCCTCGTAGTCGGCCACCGTTGTTTGCCATGTTGAACGGATAGGGGCACTGACTTGCTCTTGGCGATATTGAGAAATCGTTTGTTTCATCCCTCGGATTTCTTTCTCAAGCGCCCGGATACGTTGTCTCGTCTCAGTGCTGTTGGAAATACTCAAAATCGCCACTGCTTCATCAAGTAAGTCATTGATGTCATTTTTATTATCTATTTTGTCGTTACCGAACCAAGCGGAATCCGGTAGCGTTTCACCTTCTTTTTCAAGGACTAACACTTTATCAAGCTTCGGGGTGACTTTTTCCCAGATTTGTGCAAACAATGCATCTTTTTCGGCCGGGGGCCCCGTTTCTGTTGAACTCCCAACGCTTGGCGTGGAACTGGACCACAGATTCGCTATCGTTTGTTTAGTTCTCTCCCACCAAGAGGGTTGGTTTTCGCTTGTGGGTTCATCAGCAAAGGCACCGCCTACCGTCATTACCAGTAGCAACGTTGCCAAGGATGTTTTTAAAGACTGTGTATTCATAATTAATACCTGCCTTTTCAGTTCTGATTGACTATTATCAGTATATCAGTTTTTTGGAGTGCTTGCTCCAAAGGGTAATAAGGGACATAGCCGTAACTTACGCCAGAAAACACAACATCCAAGGGCCGTAGCCCTTGGCTTTAATAATACTTACCGAAGGGGCTAATAGAGGCTAATTAACAATTAAGCCCCTTTGGTACGAGATTAATACAGCCAGTGTAACTACCTGGCTTTAATAATACGGCATTAACCCGTCATAAAATTCAAAGTGGGTGGCGTTTCGGGAATTAGCACGGCGAGCCGTGACTACTAATAACTGAATTGAGTGACGTCTGGGATAAGGGCGTCACATTTTTGATTCGTGCCTCACAGTGTTTTTTCATATAATCAACAAAGGGATCCTTATCAATCGCTCTTGTCGCGTATTCTTGACGGGTTTCTTGAATACGTTGTTGTCGCTCCGCGGGCAATTCTGTTTCATGTTCTACGCGAATATCTACACGTTGCGAGTCGCCATACTTTTTTTGTAGCGTCTCTTCTAATGCCTTTTTTCTCGTTACCATGAGCGACAGTCTATGGCAATGTGGCAAAGTGATGTACCAAGTATTTCCGTCGCGTTTTTTAAGCTCGCAGTTGAGTGCGAGTTGCTTTACACCGCCCTGGAGTTCTAGCGATTGTACGATACTTCCCCAGTCATCACGACTATTTAATGGGTTTGCCGCGGGGGGGGCGACAGTCGATGGCGCATTCGCCGGCGTTGTTACGGGAGGCGGGTGTGCATGCGTTGTCGCGGGAGGGCTGTGTGCTGTGGCTTGAGCGGGTTGTTTTTGTATAGCAGTGGTATCGGGACGAAACGCCAACATACGCAGCATCACCATTTCAAAGCCGCCACGCGGTTCTGGTGCCAGCGGCAAATCGCGCCGCCCTAGTAAACCAATTTGATAAAATAACTGCACATCTTCTGGCGATAACTGTTTGGCGAGTTGCAAGATAGCCTCGCCGTCAGGTTGACTGGCATCAACGGTGGCAGACACGACTTGTGCCAAGGCAATCCGTTGCAATAAGGACAGTATATCACCTAATACCCTGAAAAAATCTGGATTTTGTTCCGCTAATTGGGCAATCCGTTGCAACAAGCCGGGGGCATTATTAGCTGCCAACAATTGGACGAATTCTAGCACCGTATTCTGATCCAGCGTGCCCAACATGCTGCCCACGTCATCGCGAGAGAGTTTGCCCGCCCCGTAAGCAATGGCTTGATCTAACAGACTTAACGCATCACGCAAACTCCCATCGGCCGCGTGTGCCAATAGGGCTAAGGCTTCCAGTTCAGAGCTAATACCTTCTTCTTCAACAATTTTAGAAAGATGTTGGGTAATAAGTTCAAGCGTTAAGCGTTTAAGATTAAATTGGAGACAGCGCGATAAAATGGTGGGAGGTAATTTTTGTGGATCGGTGGTGGCGAGTAGGAATTTAACGTGCGGGGGCGGTTCTTCCAAGGTTTTCAACAAGGCGTTGAAACTGTGAGTGGATAACATGTGTACCTCGTCGATGAGGTAAACTTTATAGCGTCCCCGTGTCGGCGCATATTGCACGTTGTCTAGTAAATCGCGGGTATCTTCGACTTTGGTACGGGAGGCGGCATCGACTTCGATTAAATCGACAAACCGTCCTTCATCAATTTCACGACAGGCGGCGCATTGTTCACAGGGATAAGCGGTAACACCAGTCTCACAATTTAGGGATTTTGCCAGAATCCGCGCCACCGTCGTTTTGCCCACGCCGCGAGTGCCGGTAAATAAATAAGCGTGATGGAGGCGATTATTGGAGAGTGCATTTATCAATGCTCGCAATACATGGGATTGCCCCACCATTTCTGGGAAATTACGGGGCCGCCATTTGCGTGCTAGGACTTGGTAGGCCATGTTATCACTTGGTAATTGATAATTGGGAATTTGTACTATTTGGGCATCCTTTGCCCTTTACCCATTATTAGGATCGCAAGAGATACGTCAATTGTGGAGAAGACGAGTCTTAAGGAGAGAGAGGGTGGGGTTATGAAAATTGTGACGTAAACGAATTGTGAATTGTGAATGAAAATAGGGTTTTTTAGCGAACTTTTTTTCAATGCGGAATAACGGGATCATTTTTTGGGCCAAAATAACCTTATTTTCACCACCCCAGAGAGAGGGTGACAAATGACTTGAAATTCAATGAGGGGGGGGGCGGTGGCCCGCGCCAGCCACACCCCGGCACACGCTCGCGTTGCTGCCGCTGCTTCCTTCCGGACCTGACGGGGTTCACAACGAAAACGTTGCGAGGGGACCGACACCGACCACCATAGTATGTAAATTGGCGGAGAGAGAGGGATTCGAACCCTCGGTACATCTGTTAGACATACACACGATTTCCAATCGTGCTCCTTCGACCACTCGGACACCTCTCCGTTGTGAGACTGTGCTCACAAAGACGGACGGCATTCTAACAAAACTCGGCCATCATGTCTAGCCAAAATCAATAAAAAATTAAAAATTAAAATTGGCAAACGAACTATTACAAACTTTAGTTGCTTTAGCGACTACTACAAACGAACTATTATAAACTTTAGTCGCTAAAGCGACTACTACAAACGACTACAAATGGCGACTACTACAAACGAAATCAATGAAAAAATTGTCATTTTTCATTTTTCATTTTTCATTAATTAGTTGAGGGTTATGATGCGAGATGAGGATAAGTTGCCCATCGACACAAACATTTCATTCATGCGCTTGACAAATTCGGCCGGATCGTCTAAGTGGCCGCCTTCACTGAGCAACGCTTGGTCAAACAAAATAAACGCCCAATCATTAAAGCGATTTTCATCCGCCTCTTCTTTAAGGGCATTTACAATCGGATGTTGTGGATTGATTTCCATTATGGGATTATTGCCCATGATAGGTTGTCCGGCGGATTTGAGCAAGCGTTCTAAACTGGCATCCATCCCTTGTTCGTCTGCCACCAGGCATGCCGGCGAGGTGGTTAAACGGTGCGTTATCCGCACTTCTTTGACCTTGTCGCCTAGTGTCGTCTTGATGCGCTCCAGTAAGGGCTTTAACGTGTCTGAGGCTTTTTCGGCCTCTTTTTTCTCCTCTTCGTCTTCCAAGTCGCCTAAATTCAGTTCACCTTTAGTCACTGATTGCAACTGTTTGCCATCAAAATCGATGATGTGTGTGCTCGCCCATTCATCAATTTGGTCAGTGAGCAACAGGACTTCGATGCCTTTTTTGCGGAAAATTTCTAGGTGGGGACTGTTTTTCGCCGCGGAGAAACTTTCGGCGGTGAGGTAATAAATTTTTTCCTGCCCATCCTTCATGCGCCCAACATAGTCTTCTAGCGAGATAGCCGGGGTGGGGTTATCGTCATGAGTGGTTGAAAAGCGTAACAACTTGGCGAGGCGTTGCTTGTTGCTAAAGTCATCGACAACGCCTTCCTTGAGGACTTTGC
This sequence comes from Candidatus Parabeggiatoa sp. nov. 2, assembly GCA_002085445.1. Classification (GTDB taxonomy): domain Bacteria; phylum Pseudomonadota; class Gammaproteobacteria; order Beggiatoales; family Beggiatoaceae; genus Parabeggiatoa. The sequence continues at coordinate 13,388 of NBMI01000170.1, read as the reverse complement.
CAAATTCTTTCCAGAAAGTCGCGTATTTCTCCTGCTCATTTTTCGCCATATTTTCCAACGCGCTGAGGATTTTTTTCACCGTGCCGGAGCGGATAGCGTCGATTTGCTTGTTATGCTGTAACATTTCCCGCGAGATATTCAGCGGCAAATCGTTGCTGTCAATGATGCCGCGAATAAAGCGCAAATAAGGCGGCAACAATTTGTCGTTATCGTCCATGATAAACACGCGCCGCACGTACAGTTTTACCCCGCGGCGATTGTTGCGATCCCACAAGTCAAACGGGGCACGGGCGGGAATAAATAGCAACGTGCTATATTCGTTGGTGCCTTCGACTTGGTTATGAATACGGGCTAACGGGGCATCAAAGTCATGGGCGACGTGTTTGTAAAATTCGGTGTACTCCTCTTCGGTGATTTCGTTTTTGGCCCGCGTCCATAAGGCTGTCGCCGTATTCACCACCTCTTCTTCGATAGTCGTTTCATCCTTGTCTTTATCAGTGGTGACTTTGGGCATCACGATGGGCAACGTGATATGGTCGGAGTATTTTTTGATGATGCCATGCAAGCGATAATCGGATAAAAAGTCATCTTCATCGGGCCGCAAGTGCAAAATGACTTCAGTGCCATGCTGTTTACGTTCAATCGTTTCAACGCTATACTCACCCTCGCCACTGGACTCCCATTTCACACCGTGCGAGGCTTCATTGCCAGCGCGACGAGTGAACAACGTCACTTTGTCTGCGACGATAAACGACGAATAAAACCCCACCCCAAATTGTCCAATCAATTGGGTGTCCTTGGCTTTATCGCCCGTCAGCGATTTTAAAAATTCTTGAGTGCCCGACTTGGCAATGGTACCGATGTTGTCTATCACTTCCTCGCGTGACATGCCGATACCGTTATCGCGCACGGTAATGGTGCGGGCATCTTTATCAAACGCTACCCAGATTTTTAAGTCGGCATCGCCTTCATACAGCGCATCATCCGACAACGCTTCAAAGCGTAGCTTATCGGCGGCATCTGAGGCATTAGAAATTAACTCGCGTAGAAAAATTTCCTTGTTGCTATACAAGGATTGTATCATTAAATCAAGGAGTTGCTTGATTTCTGTCTGAAAACCGAGCGTTTCTTGGTGTGCTTCAATAGTCATTGATTATCTCCCATACTTAAAAAATTGACCGGCTAAGAATATAGGGGTATCGTGGACGGTTTCAATGCTTAAAGAAATGAAGGATAATTAAGAGTCTGTTTTAAGGCGACCAACTTGAAACGGGACACATTTTGGTGAGAAGGTATTGATGCCGCAACTGAGATTATTTAGCTATAATTTAATTAAATGTTAATGATACAATGATAAGGCCATCGGTTGTGGTTGGTTCACTCATTACATCAAGAGCCAAGAGAGTCATTTGTAAATGAACTTTTTTCAAATAATGCCGGTAATTTTGGTTATTAATACTCGCCTTTTAAAATCCCGCACTCTAATGATGGACTAGAAAAACATGTTGCCATTTGATGTCACTAATTTTTTTGCGACACATCAAGATTTGTTGTGGTTATTAACCGTTGCGATTGATTTATCCCTCACGCTGCTGCTTTACCGCCTATTTGGTAAAATGGGGCTGTACACCATTGTGATACTCAACATTATGTTGAGTAATCTTCAAGGGCCTAAACTCACCGTTATTTTTGGTATGGAAACCAGCTTGGGTGTCATATTGTATTCTGGCATCTATTTCGCTACCGATTTGCTAAGCGAAAAGTACGGCAAAAGAGAAGGCCAACGTGCGGTGTTATTGGGCTTTGCCGCCAGTGTGATTTTGGTCGTTATGGTTTATATTAGCTTACTATTTTTGCCGTCGGACACACCAAAAAATGCTGAATTTGCTACAAATATACATCAAGCCATGGTCACCCTCTTTAATTTTACCCCGCTTTTTGTCTTTGGCTCCCTCTTCGCTTATCTCATCACTCAAAGTTTTGACGTTTGGATCTTTCACTATATCAGGGAAAAAACCCAAGGCAGGCATCTGTGGCTGAGAAATAATGTGTCAACGATTAGTTCTCAGGCACTTGACACCTTGTTATATGCGGGAGTCGTTTGGGGCCCGATCGTCGGTTTTTGGTATGCCATTGAGTTAGCTTTAGCTAAATATATCATTAAAATCATCATCGCACTCATTGACACCATTTTTATTTACTGGGCACGAAATTGGGACATGAGTGATAAGGATTGGAATGAGTCACTACAGGGCAAATCTATAAAAAGCCAATAAAAGCAAGGCGTCTAAAAAATATGACCGCTGCAACCGAATGGAATAACCGTTACCAAACTCCTCTTACAGACATCCCCCCGCCTTGTCAAGTCGTTGCCGCTTACGCGCATTTATTACCCGCCACTGGCACCGCTTTAGATTTAGCCTGTGGATTAGGGGCTAACGCCCTGTTACTCGCTCGTCATGGTTTAGAGACTTATGCTTGGGATTATACCGAAACGGCGCTTGAGCGTTTACAGGTTGACGCGCAAATCCAACAAGTACCGATTTATACCGAGCGCCGCGATGTTATTGTGTCACCGCCCCCAGCCGATACGTTTGATGTTATTGTGGTATGTCATTTTCTGGACAGACGTTTAGCGCCGGCGTTGACGCAAGCACTCAAACCCAATGGATTACTGTTTTATCAAACCTTTACGCGCACAAGTGTCAACGACTGTGGCCCAAAAAATCCTGATTTTCGTTTGGCAGAGAATGAGTTATTGCACTTGTTTGCCGACTTGCAAATAGTCGTTTATCGTGAAGAGGGTAAAATTGGGGATATTTCGCAAGGTTTTCGTAACAACGTCTTTAAGATAAGTAATTTTATAAGTCTTTTTTTTTTGCTCCGAAAACTTTAGCCTAAAATGTTCATTTTTCATTTTTCATTCTTAATTCGCATTAGGGATGTGTTAGGGACTAGGAGTGGGGTGGTGGAGGTGAGGCAGGTGGAATAATATCGCCTACATGTACGGGAAATTGTCCAGTCTGACAATCTTGAAAAAAAAGAGTTAAGGTTCGACGTATTGTAAAAAACGCTAACTGTTCCCAAGGGATTTCGTCTTGACTGAAAAGACGGACTTCGAGACTTTCTGTGCCGGGTGCAAACGTTGGCTCGCGCAATTTTGCGCGAAACATCATGTACACCTGACTGATATGGGGCAAGCTAAATACGACATATAAACTGAGTGGCGAAAGAGTAGCCTTCGCTTCTTCCCACGTTTCGCGGACAGCCGCCTGTTCCACCGTTTCATTGTTCTCCATAAATCCCGCTGGCAACGTCCATAATCCATAGCGCGGTTCAATGGCGCGTTTACACAGCAGAATTTTGTCTTCCCATGTCGGCAAGCAACCGGTGATAATTTTGGGGTTTTGGTAGTGGATGGTGTGACAATCTTCACACACTATACGCGGTAAATTATCCCCCTCTGGCACTTTTTGCACTAAGCGGGCCGATCCACAATGGCTACAATAGTTCATAGTTGGAGGATAAATATGATTGAATTGGTAGGCGTTGAGTCAAAAGATGGCGCTCCCTAGGGGACTCGAACCCCTGTTTACGCCGTGAGAGGGCGGTGTCCTAGACCGCTAGACGAAGGGAGCAAATTAGGTCGTCGTTAAGAGGCGCGCATTAAAACATATTTTGAAGCGAAGTTCAACAAAAAATCCAAAAAAACTCAGAAAATTTTTAATCGGATTTCTTGAGCTAATGACACCCCCGCATGTATCCATAAAGCAACTACAAGGATTCGTTATAATAACGGATAAGATTTTTGGAGGGTGGATAGTGCATGGGTATTGTTTGGTTTGATTAGGGTATGATTAATTCTAGTTTGTCATATTACACCTAAGTTATTGATTTATAGAGAAGGCCTCTTGGGGGCCATTCTTTTGAAATCAATGAGTTACCGCTTGTTTACCCACTTATGCACATTCAAACGAAAACGCCGGTTTTGAAAAAGTCTTCTAATCATAACTACAACAAGGATTGTATATAAGAAGGGATCCGAATGGATTTCTCAGGGCTTTAGCGACTCATATCATGTATCCCGTTTGTAGTAGTCGCTTTAGCGACTCACTTTTGTTTACCCACTTATGCACATTCAAACCTCGGGAATAAACGGATTTTTTCGATGCCTTTTTGAGTCACTGCGCTAAAAAATCACTTCCGCTAAAAGCTAAAGTACGTATCAGGGCACTGTACCTATTTTGGGGAAATGACTTTTTCTTCGATCCTAAGCAATAAAACCCCTACAAAAAGTATGACTAATGACGTGCGATAGGGGGCCATAACTTGATTTGAATACATCCAACGTCGGCAAAAGTTTCGCTTCGCTGTACTTTTGCCGACGTAACTATTTTATGGCCCTCAAAATTGTCTGGTGAGAGTATAACTTAGCGACAATCCGGCCAAGCAAGGCCTTCTACGTCATTGTAATCAGTGGAGATTTCCGTTGCGGCCACGATTTGACAGGTTTGCACATCTATCGCGCCAAGCGGTAAATGGGTTTTGCCGTGAAGGCCGAATATCAAGGTGTCATCCGGCAGAGTGTCCAACGCCTCGACTTCTCGTGAGTCGGTGAGTTGTTCGCAGATTGGCGTCAGCGTTCCTTGATGGATATCGTAAGCCAGCGTCTGGGGTGGTGAAAAGGAGGTTCCAACGGGTTCTAAAACTTGATCCCATTTTTATTCCGCTTAGTAAAAATGTGTTTTAAAAACAATCATTTAAACATCATTTAAATTATTAATCATTAATCATTAATCATTAATCATTAATTATTTTCACCACCCCAGCCAGCGTCAGGGCCGTTGCCCAGATTTCCTACGCCATAAAGTACAGTACCGGCCGTGTTCCACGTTAAGTCTTCAATTTCGCCAGCGTATGCTACAACCACCTCTGCCTTACCAGTACTGGTATTGATGATGAGCAGTCCAACATCTTGTGCCCACCCCCATAACGTGCCATCGGGCGCGAAGGAAAGGCCGTCAATTTCGTCAAAGCCAGTGGGGCCGATGTCAGTCAGTTCTCCAGTGGCTTTATCGACTTTGTAAAGATGGCCAGGTTTATTGGTGTGTCGGCCCGACGCGGCGTAGAGTTCGCCCGTTTGCGGATGAATATCTAGGGCTTCGATGTCGTGGGCATTTTTGAGGCCGCCGAGGGCCTTGACTTCAAACGTTTCGGGAGAAACGGTGAAGAGTTGGCTGTCGTTGAGGCCTTCGTCGTGGACTAATCAATCCGTATCGATTTTTTATGTTGGTAAAATCACCAAGATGATCTCGAATAAAAAAATTCAACCAAAACAACCCTGAAAGGGTTGAATGTGAATACAACTACAAGGATTCGTTATAATAACGGATAAGAGCTACGCGAGATAAACAATAACTACAAGGATTGTATATAAAAAAGGATTTCAAAGCGGATTGTTCGCCATTCATTCGTTCGATTCTAAATTCAGACTTAGGTGATATATAATTAAGAAAGAGCCAAGAATTTAAAACCCGCTCTTATCAAAAATCCCTTATTATATACAATCCTTGTAGTTGCTGTAGTAATTGACAAGAAATCCCGTCTCAGAGAATCCGTTATTATAACGAATCCTTGTAGTTGCTTTTAACGAATCCTTGTAGATGCTTTGGACAACACATCGGCCGTGTTGGTGTCCTTTGGCAAGGTTAATCGAAACGTCTGACTTAATTGGACGAGACGTCGGCCGTGTTGGTATCCTTTGGCATTAATCGAAACGCCTGAGTAGTTGTACTTACATATGAGTAGTACAACTGGCAGATTAAACGGATTGTGGGCCATTGGGACTCATTGATAAGTACTAAGAATCTCGCTCTGCTTGCTACTACGTTTAGCGAATATCACTCAACGCTCGACTTAATTAGACGAGACATCGGCCGTGTTGGTGTCCTTTGGCAAGGTTAATCGAAACGTCTGACTTGATTGGACGACATGTCGGCCGTGTTGGTATCCTTTGGCAAGGTTAATCGAAACTCATCCTTTATTATAACGAATCCTTGTAGTTGCTTTTAACGAATCCTTGTAGTTGCTTTGGACAACACGTCGGCCGTGTTGGTATTTATAATGGCTCCACAACGTGCGACCTATTTTTTAAAATTCAGAAAAATAAATTATCTAAGGATGAGAGTTGCACTTGGGGCTATTATCTCGCGTAGCGAGTTACTGCGTTTCACATTCAAACCCTTCGGGGTTGTTTAATCCTCTCCTTTGATTTGACGATTGAGTCCTACCATGCGTGTAAAGACTTCTTCCAGTTGCTCTGGTGCCAGTTTTCCTTCCTGTGCCATCTGTTTCAGCAGGGTTTTCTGAATGTCATCTTGCCGTAAATCAAGTCGTTCTCTCATAAGCGTTAATAACGTCGATTTGTTGAACACATCATTACTATATGATTTGCCCCACAAATATTCAATAGTGGTTCGCAAACTCTCCAGTTGATTGGCGGTTCGGCTTTTAATTCGGACTCGACGATAAATGGCAACAAGAAAGGCAGATTTCTATTGAGAATCATGTCAATTGTCACCAAACTCAGGTGATAAGCCTTATACTTCAACTCACCCGAATATCTGGGATCAGTGGTTGGCAATTTGACATGTCTTTCTTCGATGGCTTGCTTATTTTTTGGCGAGCCTCTGAAATAAAAAACATTGCACAGAACGGTTTTGCCTTCCAGCTCTTCATCCATTTCCATTAGCTGGCGGTATTCCAATTTCCTTTTATCCATTTGTTCGTCGGATTCATATTTGCGCTCGAACTCCAGATGGATAATGACTTCATTGCCATTTTTGTCTTTGGCTTCAAAAAGAACATCGGCAATGCGTTTAACCAACACAAACTCTTTGCCAATCAATGCCCTTGATTCTGTGGCATCAACTTGGTATTCATCCAAAATAAACGGGAGCCAATCCTTGTCGTTAGAAAAAGCCTGGGGATAAATCCCCAGGCTAAAAGCTCAAGTCTGCTAAAGCAGACTAACAGACAACTCTAGCGTTAGTGCCCTTTAGGGTAGTTAAGCTTTGAGCGCTGAGGAATCGCTGCCGGCGGAACGCCTATTGCGCGGATAAACGAATTGAGTACAACGAATTACGCGGATAAACGAATTCAGTACAACTAATTACGCGGATAAACGAATTCAGTACAACGAAACGCCGTGGCGGAACGCCTATTACGCGGATAAACGAATTGAGTACAACTAATTACGCGGATAAACGAATTGAGTACAACGAATTACGCGGATAAACGAATTCAGTACAACTAATTACGCGGATAAACGAATTCAGTACAACTAATTACGCGGATAAACGAATTTAGTACAACTAATATCGTTTCGTTATAATAACGGATAAAAAAATCCTTGCTTATATGCAATCCTTGTAGTGCAATCCTTGTAGTTGTTAGAGTATCAACAGTCTGGAATAGTCAACACATCATTACTAAACGTAATCGAACACGTCTCCTCAGTCTCTTCACTGTCTATCTTTGGCAAACGCTTTTCTAAACGGGCCGACGGTGCCGTGCGAATGACTTGGCTTTTCGGTAAATCGGCCGCGTTTTTCAGATGATCATACATACGATCCAAGGCTTGACTCAGATAGTAGTGCAACGGAATTTGTGTATTAACACCATATTGTTGGTTTAAGCCATCAAAGTGATTGGCGTTAGTCACTTCAATATACACCAACTGGCTGTTAGTTTTTGTTTTCTGGTTTAAACCATAATAGGCGCGAGAACTGAAATTAACATGAGCCAGCGCATCATCTCGTCCATGTACAATCATCGCCGGTTTGCCCCGCAAGTCGCCACTGGCTAACACTTCCGCTATCCCATCTTGGACACGTTGATAATGTTCTGATTCGGTACCGGTTAGATCAGTGCCCGTGTTTATCGTCACGCCCGTGGTACCTGTTGCCAATCGCCGCAGACATAATGCGCCTTCCAAGTAACCCTCAAGGTTGCCATTCACATCAACGCTGTTGCGAAAGTTGATACCTTTTCCTTCGTTGCCGCTATTATTAATAAGAGAAGTACCACTCGAAGGCGGAATACCATTACCCGTTTGAAAGTCCTCGGCTAAATCGGACAAGCCTTTGGCACTGGGCGGTTCGTTGCCATCACTGCCAGCATAACTGTAACCACATAAATTATCAACGACGCTAAAACGCCCGTAAGCATTGGCATACAAATTAGCAAAACTGCTATAAACAAACGAACTCTCGTAATTGTGAGCAATGACATTAGTCGTTTCCAAAGTGCCATAATCATTCAGGCGCTTTTGCGCCTCGGCAACTTGTTCCGTCAGCGTATTACTACTCAACCATCCCATACGGCGCAAAGCGGCACAACGTCCGGGCATTCCCATCGTCGTGTTGGCACTGGCACAAGGCTGATAAACATTATAATAACTCATCACATCAAACAGTGGTTTTCTATATGACTGATAATAAAAGGTTTTATAACCTTGCTTAATGGTAACGCCTTCGGCATCATCACGCGGATTAATCATTGGCGCTGCCACCACCACTCCATCAATCAAACCGCGGCTATCTTGCTCCGCCGCCCGCAACGCGGCTGCGCCGCCACTAGAAACGCCAGACGCAATCACAAGCGTATTGCTTTCCGTCAGAGTAGAAACCTCTCCGAAATTCTCCTCAAGGTTGAGAACATAAAAGGCAAAATCGATGGTATCAAGAACGTTTTTGCCCCAATCGGCTTCTGGATTCTGTTGCGAATGGGCCTGTTTTTGAGCGATACGAAAAGGATAAGTTGAATTATAGGCTGCCAAATCCATTTGTGATGTCCCATCAGCCCTAAAATGGGCCTTCTTGCCGATATCGGTGGCAATGGCGCGTGTGCCATCAATCAAATTCACCGTATCCGTATTCAAATCATGCACACCATTGCCGGCACCTTTATCAGTATAAGCAACAGCACAACGATTTTTGAGGCCCCACTCTCCCACCGTTCCGATAGCACCATACACGCCCCGCGAACCGGGCGAAGGCGCGGCCACAATACAAGGATTGTTACGGTCAAAACGGTTGGGCACTTGCACCATCATAGTGACATTTTTACGTCCGCTACCATCATCAGCAAAAGCGAGATATTCTTTGCCATCCACTTTGCCCTCACTACTGGGAGTCGTCGCGAATTGGGTAGGCACAGCCGGCCCATACAAAGTGCCATACCCCGATGTCACACGCATATCTTGCCGGGCCTGATATTGATTAACAACAGTCGCTTTGCGGATTTCTGCGGCGGTAGGACTCACCTGATCGGCCGCCGTCGGTACAACTCCCGTTAACCCGTTTTGCCCCAAGCCGGCGGTTAAGAGATCATCACTAAACCCATCATACTCACGCACCGAATGTATTTCAAAATCCTCTCTCGCCGTCGGCGAAGAAGTGTCTGAACTTGAAGACGTATCCGCATCATCATCGTCATCCAATGCGTTCTTGGCCCCAACGGCAGCCCCAGCGGCCATGAAAGCGTAGATTAGTCCATGCCCATCGTCTTCACAACCGCTAAGCAAGGTAACTAACAATAATAAACTCACTTTCCAGAAGAGCTTGAATGTTCTCATTTGAAATATCCTAATCTTAATCAGAATTTTAATCAGAATTTTCAGAATTTAAGAATTTTAATCAGAATTTTCAGAATTTAATAATTTTCAGAATTTAAGAAGTTTTTCTCTTGAGGGCCTTCAATCAAATCAACTGTTCAATTCGGCAACCTGGCCCCCAAACGCGAAGTTTTAGACACCTTGCTATGGTAAGCATTAACAAAAGTTATTAACCTCAATACTCAATAAAGAAAACCCCGGCCTTTCTGAGAAATATTAGCAAAAGCGGCAAGATAACTCAAAGTCTGTAGAATAAGTGAGACACACCCGAAGTTTTTATCTTGAGGGCCTTCAATCAAATCAACTGTTCAGGCTAAAGTTTTTCGGAGAAAAACTTTAGCCTGAACATCAATTCGCCAACCTGGCCCTAAAAAAGCCGCTTATTCAAGAATTAATTCGTTTATCCGCGTAATTAGCTGTACTTAAGCGTAATTAGTTGTACTCAAGTTTCTGGTTTGGCAAGCCCAAACCTTTCAGTTTGGACTCCACGGAGTCCAAAGCTTTGGCATGGAGTCCAACGCTTGCTGCTTGGAGTCCAAAGTGGCTATTTTAGAAAAAATCCATCCCTATCTGAGAAATAATCAAGGAACCTTAAGTATTAATTCGTTTATCCGCGTAATTAGTTGTACTCAAGTTTCTGGTTTGGCAAGCCCAAACCTTTCAGTTTGGACTCCACGGAGTCCAAAGCTTTGGCATGGAGTCCAACGCTTCAGCTTTGGGGAGTCCAAAGTGGCTATTTTAGAAAAAATCCATCCCTATCTGAGAAATAATCAAGGAACCTTAAGTATTAATTCGTTTATCCGCGTAATTAGTTGTACTCAAGCGTAATTAGTTGTACTCAAGTTTCTGGTTTGGCAAGCCCAAATCTTTCAGTTTGGACTCCACGGAGTCCAAAGCTTTGGCATGTCCAAAGCTGAAGCTTTGGATGAAGTATCAATAAGCAATAACTACAAGGATTGAATATAAGCAAGGATAATCAATAAGCAATAACTAACTACAAGGATTGAATATAAACAAGGACAATCAAGGATGACAAAATAATTAAAATCCTTTCTTATAACGAATCCTTGTAGTTATTAAGTTATTAAAATCCGTATCAATTAGACAATCCTTTCCGTTCTTTGTTATGACTGCTTGCGCCCAAGTTTTGCGGCCTGAAAACCAGTTTGCTCTGCTTTTTGGGGTTCTTTGGAGGTTTCTTTACTTCCTTTTACATATAAGTACCAATAAACACCTCCGACAAGCACTGCACCGCTTACAATATTGCCTAGCGTGACGGGGAGCAGATTGTTATACAAAAATGCTTGAACATTCAAGGAACTGATATCCCAAGTCGGATGCAGGGATATGACAACCTTGGCAATAGCAGGATCTAACGAGGCGATAATTCCCGCCGGAATAATAAACATATTGGCTACGCAGTGTTCAAAACCGCTGGCGATAAATACCATGACGGGGAACCAAGCACCGAGAATTTTTCCCATCGTGTCTTGCCCAGCCGCGACAATGACGACAGCTAGACAGACTAGCCAGTTACATCCCATGCCTCTGACAAAGGCTTCCAAAAAGGTAAGCTGGGTTTTTTTATACGCGATGGCGACGGCGTGGGCACCTATTTGGCTACCATGTGCATCCCAAATACCGCTGGTGTACATCATCCAGACTAGGAAGAGGCAGCCAATAAAATTACCTGCATAGACAAGGCCCCAGTTATTTAGAACCTGCTTACTGGTTAAGTTGCCATTTAACCATCCCATGGAAAGAAGGCAGTTGCCAGTAAACAGATCCGAGCCTGCAATTAACACAAGGACGAGGGCAATACCAAATACGCATCCTCCGATAAAACTGGTGAATCCGACACCAAAAGACCCGGCCATATCGTGGGTGACTGTGGTCATGACTTGGGCCGCCAGCGCAATATAAGCGCCTGCCAAAAAGGATGAGATTATTATCTTGGGAACCGGCATTTTTGTTTTGTAATCGCCAATTCCAATAAATGATTGGGCGGTTTCAGCCGGGGTAAGAAAGTTTTTTGCCACTTTTTAATCTCCTATTAATTCAATACTTGGAACATTTTTTAACTATAACAATCAGTCACTTACTTTCAGACAAAGCCTTAAATGTCTATTAGGGGAATACCCTGACTGGCATTTAATGCGATAAGTCGTTGATTGAGCGGGTTATAGTTATCCAGAAAAGTTTTGTCTGCAAGCAAAAACTGAAGAAGGAAGCCAACAGTCTACGGTTTGGGACAAAATTTATTTAAATAATTATACCGCTAAAAAATCCGATGTCTTAAAGACCTCGGATTTTTAGCACTGCGTAGTGTTTTAAGACTATTTTTAGATTAAAGTCGAACTCACGCTCTTAGATTTTCAACTCTTAATTTAGTTTTAATTCAATTGGTTTAGGTATTAGCATCTGATCATATTTTTATTTTTTGAGGTAACTCATTTTTTTATTGATAAAGATGGGCTATATCATAAAATTGGAACTAATAGCGGGGCGTGCGACGGGCGACAATTTTCTCGTTATATTTTTTCAGAAATGTTTTCATCTTTTTTTGAATCTGAAAAGCCAGGGGCGATGCCCCTGGCTATAATTAATGTCGCCCCGTTGGGGCTTTTCTATTAATTATCTGAAAAGCCAGGGGCAACGCTCTTGGTTTTCTTATTTATTTACGGACAATTTTATTATTATAATCTTGTTAACCTGTCTTATTCAATTTAATCACTGAATCAAGTTATGATTGATAAGCAATGGAATATGAAGCCGAATCGGCTTAAAGCCTTGATGTTGGCTAAACGTCAATTAGCTGAATTCGTTTATGATGCGGTTAACTTAGAAGGGATAAATTTGACGCTGCCAGAAGTCCAAACTTTGTTGGATGGCATCACCGTGGGTGGTCATAAAATAGCGGATCAGCAAGTTGTGCTTAATCAGGCTAAGGCTTGGCGTACTTTATTTTATTGGATAGAAATGGGTCAATTTCAAGTCACGGCGGAGAAAATTTGTCAGCTTCATTCAATAGCGGCTTATGAGGAAGCTTTAGAATGGGGACGGTTTCGTTCAGGCGGTGTCACTATTGCCGGTACTGAGTATATGCCACCCGAAGCCTGTCAATTAGATCAGTTGTTTGATGAGATGCTCGCGGAATCAAAGGGTATAGCGGAGGTTTATGATCGAGCTATTTATTTATTTCTGACTATGGCGAGATGTCAGTTTTTTTATGATGTTAATAAGCGTATGGGACGTTTTGTTATGAATGGGGTGTTGTTGAATGCGGGATATCCGGCGATTAATTTGCAGGCTAAGCGGCAATTGGAATTTAATGAGCTGATGTTGGCATTTTATGTATCAGGTGAGCAAATGCCAATGAATCTCTTTCTACGCTCTTGCTTGGATGAGAGAATTATTAACATTATGAAAGAGGGCTAACACCTGGGTGGTGAAAATTGTGAATTGCGAATGATGAATGGTGAATGATGAATGATGAATGGTGAATGATGAATTGTGAATTGTGAATTGTGAATTTTTGAGAAGAAATCCGATTTTTTGAAAAAATCGGATTTCTTTGTTTCTTTCTTTGGAGCCTGGGGCGGGGCTTGCCTCAATGCCATTAAGTTAAGGAACTATTTGATTTTGCTATCTTTTTATTAAATAGCGAGCAGTCGTGCCATGTTTTTATATAGGGGGTGGGGTTCTAAGTCAT
>NBMI01000169.1 GCA_002085445.1 Candidatus Parabeggiatoa sp. nov. 2 | reverse complement strand
GTTTTTCCCTAGGTCGATGTTGTGTCACTGGCTGAATTGGCAGCCTAGACGGAACGGGTTCCCCATTGGTCAGCAGTGGTTGTTCTGCATTGGTCAGTCGTTCCCTAGAGGGCTTATTGGGGCCATCATCCAGCTTAACTTGTTGCGTTGCTAAGCATCCGCTTAGAAAACTCGCTGTGCATAACATACTCAGCGTGGTTTTCAAGGTGCGTGTCGTCAATTTTATGTTCATTTTATCAGTTTACCTCTAAATTTATCAGGTACAACCAAGTCATTGTCGCCCCGTTGGGGCTTTTTTATTAGCCATTAAATTCGTTTATCCGCGTTCTTAAATTCGTTTATCCGCGTAATTAGTTGTACTTGGCTTATTTACTTAGACGTAGCGGCAAAAAAAATGTGAGGCTCAGTTAAGCCAATTTTTGGCATACCCTTATAAACTAAATAAGTACAACCAAGTCATTCATCTGAAATTCGTTTATCCGCGTAATTAGTTGTACTTGGCTTATTTATTTAGACGCAGCGGCGACAAAAATGTGAGGGTTAATTCAAAAAAAATTTCCCTCCTTCCCTCCAGGGGCGATGCCCCTGGCTATATTAATGTCGCCCCGTTGGGGCTTTTCTATTAGTTAATTTTTGCCACACACTTTATTTACTTAGACGTCGCTACGAGAAAAATGTGAGGCTCAGTTAAGCCAATTTTTTGCATACCCTTATAAACTTTCCGAGGTACAACCAAGTCATTTATCTTAAATTCGTTTATCCGCGTAATTAGTTGTACTAGACATAGACGTAACGGCAAAAAAAAAGTGAGGCTAGACGTAACGGCAAAAAAAAAGTGAGGCTCAATTCTCTCCAGGTAGATACACTGGCTATATTAATGTCGCCCCGTTGGGGCTTTTTTATTAGCCATTAAATTCGATTATCCGCGTTCTTAAATTCGTTTATCCGCGTAAGTCGCCCCGTTGGGGCTTTTTTATTAGCCATTAAATTCGTTTATCCGCGTTCTTAAATTCGTTTATCCGCGTAATTAGTTGTACTTGGCTTATTTACTTAGACGCAGCGGCGGAAAAACTGTGAGGGCTAATTCACCCCATTTTTTGTATACCCTTATAAACTAAGTAAGTACAACCAAGTAATTAATCTTAAATTCGTTTAGGAGCAACTATTAGTTGTACTAGACAACACATCTCAACTTAGGGGCCATATTTTCATTTGAAAGGTTTCAAAGCAGTTTATGGCCCCCAAATTGTGCCAAATAGCCATAATATTTATAAGGGTAAACAGCCGCATGTCTGGGCCAATGCCACACAGTTTGCGGAATTAGAAACAAATAATCCCCCCGCCTTTGGACAGTTTGCGGAATTAGAAACAAATAATCCCCCCGCCTTTGGTAAAGCCGTCGTCTAATAGCTGAAGTGCCCTAAAGGGCACTGAAGACTCAATGCCATATCGTCAATGAGTTAAGCTTTTCGGTGAGGGCAACCATAAAGGATTGCCCCTACGCGACATGACGGTTTGTAGGGGCAATCCCACGTGCAAAGCCCTTAACTTAATGGCATTGACTTTTTAAACAGGGCTTGGCGATTTTTGGCAGAGAAGTTGAGAGTGGTGTTGTTCTCCTACCACTTCTGATGACAGGATGCTGTTTTCCTAACACCTCGGATCGAAGACGATAAGTTTTTTCACTCCAAGCTAAGGCCTCATCTAGGCGGCCCAATTCTTGGTAAATAAAACCTAACAGATGAAAGCTATGAATAGTATATCGGTGCTTTTCTCCCAACACTTCTTTGCTTAGCTCAGCACTTTTTTGAGCAAAAGCCAAATGCTTTGTCATAGTCTTCCAATTTTGAGTAAGCACTTGCTAAATTAGAAAGGCTATGGAGGGTGTTTGGATGCTTTTCTCCTAACGCTTCTTTAGAAAGGCGATAGCTCTGTTCAGACAAAGACAAGGCATCGGACAAACGGCCTAATGTTTGGTAAATTACCGCCAAATTAGTCATGCTCGTGAGGGTGCTAGGGTGCTTTTCTCCTAACACCTCTTGGGACAGACGGTAGTCTTTTTCAGACAAAGGCAAGGCCTCAGATAAGCGACCTAAGTCTTGGTAAATTCCCGCCAAATTATTCAGGCTCGCGAGGGTGTTAGGGTGTTTTTCTCCTAAGACTTCTTGAGACAGACGATAGCCTTTTTCAGACAAGAGCAAGGCCATGTTGAACCTGCCTAAATCTTGGTAAAGGCTTGCTAAAATAAGCAGACTTTCGATGGTTTTTGGATGTTGGTTGCCTAACACCTTTTTATGGAAGCGATAGCCTTTTTCAAACAAAGGTAAGGCATCGGATAAGCGGCCTAAGTCTTGGTAAATTCCCGCCAAATTATTCAGGCTCGCGAGGGTGTTAGGGTGTTTTTCTCCTAAGACTTCTTGAGACAGACGATAGCCTTTTTCATACAAAGACAAAGCCTCAGAAAAACGGCCTAACTTTTGGTAACTGAAAGCCAAAATACTTTGGCTAGTCAGTGTATGAATATGTTTTTCTCCCAACACTTTTTGAAACAGATGAGAGTTTTTTTCCGACAAGAGCAAAGCCATGTTGAATAAGCCTAATTCTTGATAAATTGTTACCAAAGTCATTTGAATTTCTAGCGTTTTTGAATGTTGGTTGCCTAACGCCTTTTTATGGAAGCGATAGCTTTTTACAAATAAAGGCAATGCTTCCGATAAGCGACCTAAGTCTTGATAAATCAACGCGAAATTATTTAGGCTCGTGAGGGTGTCTGGATGCTTTTCTCCTAACACTTCTTGAGACAGACGATAGCCTTTTTCAGACAAGAGCAAGGCCATGTTGAACCTGCCTAAATCTTGGTAAATGGTTGCCAAACTTAGCAAACTTTCGATGGTTTTTGGATGTAGGTTGCCTAACACCTTTTTATGGAAGTGATAGCTTTTTACAGATAAAGGCAATACTTCAGAAAAGTTGCCCAAGCTTTGGTAAACCGTCGCCAAATTATTAAGGATTAAGAGGCTGGTAGGGTGCTTTTCTCCCAACACCTCTTGAGACAGACGATAGCCTTTTTCAAATAAAGGTAAGGCTTCATCATTACGGCCTAGATTTTGGTAAGTCGTCGCCAAATTATTCAGGCTCGTGAGGGTTGAAGGGTGATTTTTTCCTAACACTTCTTTACGAAGACGATAGCCTTTTTCAAACAAAGGTAAGGTCAGGTTTCGTAGTGTCTCTGGGTGTTTTTCGCCTAACACTTCTTTTGTTAAGCGATAGCCGTTTTCATTTAAAAGCAATGCTTCAGATAAGCGGCCTAAGTTTTGGTAGATGAGTGCTAAATTCTTCATGCCCGTGAGGGTATCTGGGTGCTTAGCACCTAATATTTTTGCCCGGATTTTGAAGACTTGTTCCGCTAAGGGCAAAGCTTGTTTAAGTTGCCCTTGTTGATAATATTGGATAACTTGGGCGTTATAGGCATTAGCTAACTCTAGCTGTGATTCGACGGCCGCAGTTTGGGCCATCGTGGCCATTAAAGCGATACCAATCAGCCAGATAAACAATGTGTTGAGTTTTATAAAAATCTCCTATAGTCTAGTACAACGGATACGCGAAATAAACGGATTAGTTTTTTCACCAACATTGCACCATTACCTAATTTACCTTGGCGTAAGTGCCACATCAAGAGACACATCAGCCGCTTCGATGGCTATCCATTTTCGATAGCCGTGATAGCCCCGGTGGGTGACATAAATGTCGTAACGCTTTGGCGTAAGACAAATACCGGGCTGATATTTGGGCCCGATATTCATAACCCGAATTCGGCTTGTCGCAGGTGTCGCGTTCACAGTCAGCGCGTATTGGTTATCAGGACAACTGGACACTTTGGCCGGCTTATCCCCAACACCCTTGTCACTGGCATCGTTCTGAGTGCCTGCTCGGTTTTGCGCGATGATCTGTTTGGGTTCGCTCTGGAGTTGTGGCTTGGGCGTTTGGTGATTCACGGTCGTTTGGCCATTCATTGCGGTTAGCAACTTTTGCGCTGACACATCACCTTGTTCAGCAGCTTTGCGGAACCATTTAATAGCTTGTTGATCGTCTTCAGTGATGCCTTCGCCAAGTTGGTACATCAGGCCTAAATGGAGTTGCGCTTGAGCCAATCCCTGTTCGGCGGCGTTGCGAAACCATTTGACCGCTTGTTGGTCATCCAGCGTGACACTTTTGTAGTACATCATGCCTAAATGGTCTTGCGCTTGGGCCAGTCCTTGTTCGGCGGCCTTGCGATACCATTTCAGGGCTTGTTGTTCATCTTTCGTGACATCAGTACCCCGCTCGTACATCACACCTAAGTTAAATTGTGCTTGAGCATCGCCTTGTTCGGCCGCTTCTTGGCGAGATTGTCGGACTGTTTTTTGAGGCTTGTCAGTGTTTGTTTCTTCATCATCGTGCTTAGTACTTAACACAGTTGGCACTTGAGTCGGTTGGCTTGCCGGTTCAGGCACTTTGTGAACCGCTTCTTTTGGCTCATCGGCTTGGCTCACTTCATCTTTGTCAGCCATCTGGCCTCGCGTTCCACCGTCGCCCCGGTTGTCAGAGGGTGCTGTCGCCACAAAATGTACGGCTAAAGCGTGTTTTTGTGCGTCCGGTTGTCCTTGTGCAGCGGCCTTGCTAAGCCACTTGATCGCTTCTGGCTCATCTTTGGTGACTCCTTTAGCATTATAGTAGCTTTGGCCTAAGTGATATTGCGCTTTGGCATATTCTTGTACGGCGGCCTTGTGATACCATTCGACAGCCTGTTGGTCATCTTGACTGACACCTACGCCAAGCTGGTATAGCATACCTAATAAGTCTTGGGCTTGGGCATATCCTTGTTCGGCCGCTTTGCGATACCATTTGATGGCTTCTGACTTATCTTGAGTGACACCGGCACCCCGTTGATACATCCCGCCTAACTGTAATTGGGCTTGGGCGTGTCCTTGTTCGGCTGCCTTGCGATACCATTGGACGGCCTGTTGGTTATCTTCTGTGATGCCTTTGCCACTGTCATGCATGTGTCCTAAGTGGTATTGTGCTTGAGCTTGTCCTTGCTCGGCTGCTTTGCGAAACCATTGCGCGGCTTCTACATATTCTTCTTTATTATAATGCGCCATTCCTTGAGACATCGCATCGGCAGATGTATTATTCATAGCGAACCAGAAAACAGAACCACCAACCGTGAGGATACCAAAGAGGATGGCTCTGATTAAGATAAAACGATGTAAATTTTTCTGCATGACTTGTTCTCATTTTAACATGGGATGGGTGGAAATTTGTCACACCCATCATTTTGGTGGGTTTCGCTTCGCTCTACTCACCCACTTTACGCTTGCTCACTTCTAAAACTATCGAGCTTCTAGCTGTTTGAGGATTTTTTGTGCGTCAGCATTTCCTTGTTCGGCCGCCTTGCGAACCCATTTAAGGGATTTTTGATAATCCGGAGTGACACCTTTGCCTATGCCGTACATCAGGCCTAACCTGAACTGTGCTCGTGCTAATCCTTGTTCGGCAGCCTTGCGAAACCATTTGACCGCTTCTTGGTCATCTTTAGTGACACCTTTGCCGTAGTCGTACATATCGCCCAAGTTATATTGCGCTTTAGCCAATCCTTGTTCGGCGGCTTTGCGATACCATTTGACCGCCTCTTGCTTATCTTCAGTGACACCTTCGCCAAACTCGTACATCATACCTAAGCGATCTTGTGCTTGGGCTAATCCTAGTTCGGCGGCCTTGCGATACCATTTGACTGCTTCTTGGTCATTCTCAATGACACCTTTGCCAAATTCGTACATCGCACCTAAGTGGTCTTGCGCTAGGGCTAATCCTTGTTCGGCAGCCTTGCGAACCCATTTTACGGCCTGTTGGTCATCTTCAGTGACACCTTTGCCAAATTCGTACATCGCACCTAAGTGGTCTTGCGCTAGGGCTAATCCCTGTTCGGCGGCCTTGCGAACCCATTTTACGGCTTCTTGATCATCCTGAGTGACACCTTTGCCATTGTCGTACATCAGGCCTAAGTTGAATTGTGCTTCGGTATGTCCTTGTTCGGCTGCCTTGCGATACCATTTGACCGCTTCTTGGTCATCCTGAGTGACACCTATGCCAAACTCGTACATCAGGCCTAAGTTGAATTGCGCTTTAGCCAATCCTTGTTCGGCTGCCTTGCGAAACCATTTGACGGCTTCTTGGTAATCCTGAGTGACACCTTCACCTCTACGATACATCTCACCTAAGTTGAATTGCGCGTCGACTTGTCCTTGTTCGGCAGCCTTGCGAAACCATTTGACCGCTTCTCGGTCATTTTCAGTGACACCTTTGCCATTGTCGTACATCAAGCCTAAGTGATCTTGCGCTCGTGCTAATCCTTGTTCGGCGGCCTTGCGATACCATTTTACCGCTTCTTGGTCATTTTCAGTGACACCTTTGCCATTGTCGTACATCAAGCCTAAGTGATCTTGCGCTTGGGCTAATCCTTGTTCGGCGGCCTTGCGATACCATTTTACCGCTTCTCGGTCATTTTCAGTGACACCTTTGCCATTGTCGTACATCAAGCCTAAGTGATCTTGCGCTTGGGCTAATCCTTGTTCGGCGGCCTTGCGATACCATTTGACCGCTTCTCGGTCATTTTCAGTGACACCTTTGCCATTGTCGTACATCACGCCTAAGTGGTTTTGCGCTTGGGCTAATCCAAGTTCGGCCGCTTTGCGATACCATTTGACCGCTTCAACATAATCCACATTATCATAGTGATCCATTCCCTTCATCAAATAATCTAATCCGTTAGTAAAATAATCCAATTCTGTTTTGGCTGCGGCTTCCTTCACAGCCTCTCCAAAAACCGAACCTGCAACCGTGAGCAAACCAAAGAAGATCGCCCCGGTTAAGGAAAAACGACGTAATTTTTTGTTTTGCATGAGTTATTTTCCTGTGAGTCTCAAATAAATAGCGACACCCATTCAGCCCAGACGGTGTTTGTAATCCCATCCGTCATAATAGAGAAGTGAGGGCTTGAAACTGGGGTGTAAAATTTGTCGCCAAATGCTCAAGTTTTTGTCATTGACAGATGAAAATATTTATGATTCATTTTAAATATTTTAAATAGCAGAAATTACAAATTTGTTTTTGGGCAATTTTCATCAATTTAGCCAAGGTAAAATCTTAATAACTCGTTGATATTAAGAGTGAATACAACAAATTGAGTTTGTCAATGCGTCAGTCCTAATTCTAATTTGATGTCAATGAGGTTAAAGAAATCCGATTTTTCAAAAAAATCGGATTTCTCATTGAGCTTAGACGTAGCCGCGACAGGAGTCCAAGATTTATCTTGGACATCGCGCTGAGAATTGTGATCCTTCGCTCTTTGAGCTAATTGTGAACCGAAGCTCAGCAAAGTTAATTGTTAATGAATAAAAACCCACCCCGATTCGAGAGGGCACATAATAAATTAGGCTCAATTAAAATACAATTGATTTTTAGTTAATATTCGGTTAATTATTAGTTAATTTTGGTTAATTTCAGTTAACGTCTGTTATAAATAGTATAAGGCTTTGAAATAACGGGATAAATATAAAATTAATCCTGTTTTTATGGTGTCGATTTAGTTCTAATTTAGTGTCCATTGAGTTAAAGCGAGTTAAAATCACCGCGATCAACTTGTTCCAAAATCTTTATGGCCATCAAAAATAACAAGGATTGCATATAAGCAAGGATTTATTACTATTGGAATTTTTGCGCGGTTTAGGGCCAGGCTTTCATTTTCTTTATAGGTTCCAAAATAATTTATGGCCCTCAAAAATAACAAGGATTGCATATAAGCAAGGATTTATTATTATTGGAATTTTGGCGCGTCTTCTTAGGGCCAGGCTTTCATTTGAAAGGATCTAAAATAATTTATGGCCTTCAAAAACAACAAGGATTGCATATAAGCAAGGATTTATTTTAATATTAATATTATTCTTATTTTTGCGCGTCTTAGGGCCATGTTTTCATTTGAAAGGTTCCAAAATAGTTTATGGCCCCCAAATTGTGCTAAATATCCACACTATTTGTAAGTGTAAACAGCCGCCACTCTGGGCGGGGTTGCTGGATTTATCGAGTGATAAAGACGTAGGTTTTTTGAACACAGTTACTGAATGTTGCTAGGATCGACACCACCACCGCTGCTGGTAAAACCCAATGTCTTGTTCGATTCTAACGGATTCCAACCCACTCGAAAACCAGATTCAAGTGTGATGGCTCTTGCCACATGAAAAATCTCAAAGCTGTCATTACGAACAATGAAATAAAGATGCTGCTGGTTGGGATCAAGTGTGGCTAATTTACGACGAAATAATGAATCTTCTCGTTTGATTTGAAAACTCGTTTCGCCACGCGCATCTGGTATTGGTTCAAAGTTGTCCTTTACAGTCCAAGAACCCCTTTTATCCCGTTCTTTTTCAGGAACATAAGTATAAAACTGATTAGAGATGTTGAATGTTTTTAATATTTCAACTTTACGGAACCAGTTACCTACTTGGATTTTTTTCCAAACCTCGTTGCTTTCTTTACGCAATCCTTCTATGTCTGGAAAAAAGGCGGTTTGATTTCGGCATTCAAAATAAATGGGATTGGTGTCAACGACTGAAAATAGCGGTGTTGTGATCTTGCTTTTAATGCCTGAAGAGGCTAATGCAATGTAAATAATCACAAAAAAGAACGCACCAATCACGTTGGTTACAATATCGATAAACGGATCCAAATTCAAAAATGAATCGGGACTCGTGTTTTGGGTTTGTTTTTTCATCTTTGGACTTCAACCTTTGTTCGGGATTGAGGTTGTTCAGAATCAAATGTCACCTGAATTTTCCATTCGGCTGGAATTAATTCACTGCCGTAACCGACACAGTTAGCAATACAGTCATTATGACGATTTGTCTGCCCATAACGGCGGTTTCGCCATTTAATCACATATCTGAGCCGGGAAAAAATGTCTAGCCCATTAGGCCTCACCATAAAGAGAATGTATTCTTTTTTGGCGTTCATCTGGTTAAGAAAATTAATAAAAGGGGTTGATAGCTCATTCGTTCCTTCAACCCATTTATTAAATACCAACTGACCATCCAGGCTCTTCGCTATACCGTGCGAACATTCCAACACAATCGGTGCTTTGCGAGTTTGACCGGTTTGTAGTTCAAATTCCACCGAGGTGGCCGCTTGTTCAAGCGTTGTCACTGACAGCGCGGCGGCAAAAAAGATGAGTGTGCCCATCAGACAAACCAACACACTCAAAAATGGAAACAACGTGGGTGCTGGAACTGATGTCTTGCGATGTATACGCATGGTTATAATCTCTTGGTAAGTTTTTATCACACGGATGATAAATCCGATTTTGGCAAAAAATCGGATTTCTTCGGATTTCTTTCACCTGATTAGGTTGCCGTGGTGAAATTGACTTTTACATCAATAGGTTGATTGGCTAGTTTTTGTAAAGCCGGATCAAGTTGTTGGAGCATTTGACGAAGTCCTTGAATGGCGGCCAATAATCCTTCACTGCCGGCGACTCGAATGAGTTCATTTTCGAGTTTATTTTGTAACGTGATGAGCTGTTGTTGAGTTTGAGTCAATTTGGCTATCTCATCAATATGTGATGTGATCAGTTGTTGTTGAGTTTGACTGATTTGTGAGACAGCTTCTGTATATTGATTGGCATATTGAGCTTGCGATTCCACCGCTTTGGTAATGGTTTCCCGTTCAATTTCCAACGCGTCTTTGAGAGAGCCGTCGTTTGAATCAAGGAGTGCTTTGAACTTATCACGTTGCTCTTCAGTCATCTGATAGAACAACTGGCGTTCGGCGATGATCTGTTCAAGTATTTTTTGTTGCTCTGAGGATTTATGACCAATTTCTTCTCTGAGAAGGTTGATGCTGTTAAACCACTCGGAACTGGTTTTCTGCCAGGCGTTAGATAGCGATTCACTCAACGATATTGAGAGTGCTTGGGCTTCATTTTTCCACACTTCCATGTTCGGTACCAGTTCGCGCATGGTTTGCGTTAATAGGTTATCTGGCGATGCCAAATGTTGATACACTTTTTCTTCCAGAGAGTAAAGATGTTCCACAAAGCTTTGAAGTGTATTTTGTACCTGTTTGGAATCCGCCTGTAAAGAAGTGAGAGATTCCAACAGTTGGTTATTGTCTTGTGGTGAAACGCGTTTTTTAGCGAGAGGTTCAACGACTATCGTGTAACAATAACGTTCAGCGGCCTGAAGTTGGTTTTTTTCTCGCTTTTCTACGAAAAACATTAGCATCATCAGAACCACACTCAGTGCCAATGCGACAAAAGTGCTGTCAAAAGCCGCGCTCAAACCGGTCGTCACTTCACCCAGAAAATTCTTGATTTGGTCAATTTCTTGGGCTTGAGACAGGAAAGAGGAAAATCCACCAACGGCATCTCCGACACCAATAACCGTTCCAATGAATCCCAAGATGGGTATCGTCCATAAAAAGACTCGAATCAGCGCATAGCTGGATTCCATTTCGGCAAAGTCGGTTTCGCTTTCTTCTCGCAAAATGTCACTGACTTCTTTAAGGTCTCTGGACGCGCTGAAATGCACCAGGGCTTTTTTGAGGCGATCACCGATAATAAACTCTTTGAGTTCATCGGACGTGGTACGCACTTTTTCGAGTGCGTTTTGAATGGCTTCTTCAATTTCGGTCAGGATGCCAAAATTGAGTTGATACTTTTGGCGGCTTTTGCGTATGACAAGAAGCAAGGTTTTTTCTATCAAGATGGCAACCGCCCAAAAGAACAGAAAACTGGCGATAATGGGCATCCAACCGCGTTCCACGAATTTTTCCGCAAAGGTTGCTGGAAAAACGGGCATCAATAAGTAAAAAAAGGCGAGTGTAAACAGTAAACCCCAAATGAAGGATTGTATACCCTCACCACCAAATCGGTTATTCCTAGAGTAACTGGTAATCAACCAATACCATTTGCTTCCAAAATGACTTTTTGCCATCATTATTTTCCTTATAAAGTGTTGTGTTTGTTATGTTAGAGAAATCCGATTTTTTATAAAAATCGGATTTGTTTGGATTTCTTTGGTATTATTGCACTTGCCCGCGCAACTGTTGCAACAGTTCTTTTGTAATTTTCCCATCAACAGTCATGCTAACCTGTCGTTGGAATTGACGGATAGCCCGCCTGGTTTTCCGCCCCATACTTCCATCAACCGGGCCGGGATTCAGGCCTTGTTGAGTGAGCCGTTTTTGAACGGCTCTAATGATGTCAGGTGATGACGGATCAAATGGAGGCTGTGGCTTGCTCGCTGTCGATGAGGAAGTGACGGGTTCCTCAACCTGCGGCTTAGCCCCAAGTGCTTCAAGATGTCCTAACACTAATTGACCGTAACCGGTGTGACGAAATTGTTTTAGATAGGCCCTTAAAACTTCTGTGTTCGTTTCGGCCTTAATACGCTGATAGGCGATTTTTGCTGGCTTAAGCTCAGCTATTCTTTTTTGGGCTTTAGAGGCAAATAGCCCTTTGGGATGTTTATCCAAAAAGCGTTGGTAAGACTGAATCATATCCTTTTTCCTAGCGACAGTCATGTCTTTAATTTCTTGAATTCGCGCTGCGGCTTGCTGACGAAAAAAACCGTCTGAATAGGTATTGAGATACTGTTCATAGTCCCAAAGTGTTTGTTGGCTCAATTGGATTTTGTCCCAAAAATCGAGTTCAGCTATTCTCTTAGGAAAATCTTTGACAAACTGTTGGTATGCTTTTTTAGAGCGTAATTTTTCCGCCTTCTGAAAAGCGGGCGTGCCAGTAGAGAGGTTCTGAAGATAGTTCTTGATTAATTGGCTATATCCGGTATCTTGAAACTCTTTGGCATAAGCTTTTAAAGCTTCGGTGTTGGTTTCTGATTTGATAATCTGATAGCCAATATCGGCTGGGACAAGTTCAGCACTTCTTTTGGTCGCTTCTTGGGCAAATAGCCCTTGTGGATATTTTTCTAAATATTTTTGGTAATGAGCCAGAATATCTTTGTTACGGGCTACGTTAAATTCTTTAATTTCAAGAATCTGTGATTGGGCCTCTTTATGGAAAATACCGTCTGAAAATGAGGTGATATATCCTTCATAGTCATCCCGTGTTTGGCTGGCTTTGATTGTTTGCCAAAAATCAATTTCCGCTATTCTCTGCTCGGCTTTTTTAACCCATTTTGATTCAGGAAAGTCATTTATAAACTGTGTGTACGCTTCTTTAGCACGCAATTGTTCCGCTTTTTGAAAAGATTGTTCCGGGTTGGCACAACTTGTCACCATCAAAATCAGGCTAAAAAAGTAAATAAAGGCTAAGGTTTTTTTCATCATATCAGTGCGGTTAAGATTTCTCATCATCCTCTCAAAGAAAAACCGAAGAAATCCTATTTTTTGGACTTGACTCGGATTTCTCATAACATTGTCAAAGTAATTCACGTTGTTTTCTAGCAAAATAATTGACTTCTTCTCATCCTCTCAAAGAAAAACAGAAGAAATCCGATTTTTTTTAAAAATCGGATTTATCATAAAGCTTAGCCTACGGGTTATTGCCCTAATCCCAATTGCTTGATTAAGAAATTGGTTTTCGGTAACTTTAAAATGCCATTTTGGTAACTCGCATAGTTCAGGCACAAATTATAGACTTTCACGTCAGAAATCATTGCTTGTTTTTGCAGCGGGACATTGTTTTTTTCATCAAAAACATAAACTATTATTAACATGGCTTGAGCTTCGCAATAACCCTGTGCTGTACCTACAGCCATAGCGTTGGCATATTTACCAGAAATACGTTTGTATTCAAAATTCTTATCCTCCGATTCAACGTCATCCTCCCATTCAATTTCGCGTAAGGACACGGTTATGGATTGTTCTTGCTTTTCCATAGTGATCCATTTATCCCACGTTTTAAATCCGCGTTTGTCCACTCGGAGATGATAGTTGCCGGGTTTAAGGAGAATGCCATCATGGTATTTGGGATCGATGTTCATAATTCTCACCCGCGCACCGGAAGGTGAGACATCAACAGTTAGGGCGTATCGTTCTCCCTTTGTGCTTTCTTGGGTGGAATCTGCAACTTCTTCATTAACTTCTTCATTAACGCTTAATAAGGACACGGTTATGGATTGTTCTTGCTTTTCCATAGTGATCCATTTATCCCACGTTTCAAATCCGTTTTTGTCCACTCGGAGATGATAGTTGCCGGGTTTAAGGAGAATGCCATCATGGTATTTGGGCTTGATGTTCATAATTCTCACCCGCGCTTCGGAAGGTGAGACATCAACGGTTAGTGCGTATCGCTCTCTGTTTGCATTTGGCGACAACTCACCTTCAGCAAATGTTGATGTGGCAAATATCGGTGTCATCGCTACAACCATTAACGCTGTAGATAATCGTTTCATATTTCATCCTCTTATTGCGTTTAGTACAACGAATTTATAAATCAACGAATTTTTTCAAATAGAGAAATCCGATTTTTTGGAAAAATCGGATTTCTTTTGCAGGTAATAAATGTTAAAAAACTTTTATCGACTTATTTATTACTTAGACGTAACGGCGACAAAAATGTGAGGGTTAATTCAAAAAAAATTTCCCTCCTTCCCTCCAGGTAGATACACTGGCTATATTAATGTCGCCCCGTTGGGGCTTTTCTATTAGCCATTAAATTCGTTTATCTGCGTTCTTAAATTCGTTTATTCGCGTAATTTCCAGGTAGATACACTGGCTATATTAATGTCGCCCCGTTGGGGCTTTTCTATTAGCCATTAAATTCGATTATCCGCGTAATCGTAAAGGGCGATGCCCTTGAGGTTAAAGAAATCCGATTTTTCAAAAAAATCGGATTTCTCATTGAAGTACAACGAATTGCGCGGATAAACGAATTTTTCCGTTGAAATCTTGGAGTCCTGTGACGGCCTTATATATATAGATATCGTTTTTAAGTCCAAGATAAATCTTGGACTCCTAGTAAATCTTGGATTAAATTCGTTTATCCGCGTAATTAGTTGTACTTGACAACACCTCTCAACTTAAGGGCCATACTTTCATTTGAAAGGTTTCAAAAGAGTTTATGGCCCTCTAAGTACAACTTCTTTTAGGATTGAACGGATTTATTTGGTTGATTGAGTGGGCATCACCTCAAAGTAAATCCGTTGTACTCTTGTATGACTCAGTGACTCAAACTCTACCCAGAATCAATCCGTTTATACCCCAAATCCGTTGTATTATTGTATGATTTTAGTTAGGACACTTTCTGTCTTTGTCTACTTATGGGAGAGCCACACACAGATTGTAACTTCCACTGCCGTTATAGGAGTTCACCAGCCATAGGAAATATCCGGAACTGTCAGGGTGATTGATGACCTCATTTGAAGTATTTGAGGCGGAAGAACTTACTCTGTTCGATGTTCCCCCTTCCCACTTGTACAAATAGAGGTCAAAATCTGTCCCATCTGGGCCAGTGAGTTCTCCGCTATACGTGCCATTAGCGTGATGATAGAACCAAGTTCCGTTTGGTTGAACTTGAGTATCGCCGGTTCCAGAGAGAAAACCTGAATATTGTTCACCGCCACAATTACCGTCATCATCAATAATGGTGACTGTGGCGGTATCCTCCCCACCCAGTCTGGCTCCCCCAGTGGCATTCCCTATGCTCACATAAAACTGCTCTTGAGGCTCCTCAATGCCGTTATTAATAACGGGTATATCAACGGTCTTTTCACCTGCCTCGCCATCGGCCCAAGTTACCGTCGTAGAAACTTCGGTATAGTCGTCTGGGGCTGTTGCCGTACCATTGCTGGTAGCTACCGTCGCCGAAACGAAACCATCACTGCCATCGGTACGGTTCACGGTAGCGGTGACGAAACCGTCACTTTCCATGGCTTCGTAGCTGGCAGATGACAATTGCAAAACACCTCGCTTAGGAGGAGTGCTCAAAGTCATTCCGGCTGCCCGGCAATCTTTAGCACTGCCTGCATTCGCTACCATCAAAATATACCATGGGCCCGGATAAACACCGTTTGGAATTGTCAGAGTGGTGTTTATATCTGCCCGGTAATAAGTATCACCTGTTTGTTTGTCAAGAAAAAGAGAACGATGTTCTGTCTTAAGGTGAACACGACGATCACCACATCCAGAACGCGACAGGTAATACTGTAGTTCAATGGCTTCGCTGGTTTTGCTATTTCCAAATCTTCCAACTCCCCAAACTCCAAGGTAGATAGAGATATTATCTCCAATGTTTGCGTTGCGAGGAACAGAATCGCTCTCGATTGTTACACTCCGCAAACTCGCATAGGCGGTTGAGGCAAGTGTTGAAACGAATAACAACACAATTGCTACAAAGGTTTTTCTAGCTTTCATCTTCTTTATCTCCTGATTTCGAGAATAGACTTTAACTCTAATTCTTCTACACCATAAAACAACATAACGCATTGTTGTGTCTAAAAATTAGTCAACCAATTTAGGGAGGTGTGTGACATCCCCTTTATCCGTCGTTTCTGCGCTTAACGCGTGGGAACGAGAAAGATGAGTTATTGTTACCTCCTTTTTGTTTTCGTTCCTACGTTAAAAACGTGGAAACGAAAGCTTCAAATAAACTCCAATTGATTTAGGAGCCGTTATTCAGGCACGAGATTGGCGTGTTAAATTTGTACTCAACTCGGCCCGTTTTTGCAAAGAAATCCGATTTAAAAAAAATCGGATTTCTAAAAAAGGTCTAATGACTTAGACGTAACGGCGACAAAAATGTGAGGCTTAATTAACTTACTTAATTTTTGCCACACACTTTATTTACTTAGACGTCGCTACGACAAAAATGTGAGGCTCAGTTAAGCCAATTTTTAGCATACCCTTATAAACTTTCCGAAGTACAACCAAGTCATTAATCTTAAATTCGTTTATCCGCGTAATTTCCAGGTAGATACACTGGCTATATTAATGTCGCCCCGTGGAGTCCGGTGTGAGTCACTTTCGAGTCTGCATGGTAAACACAATCCAGTTTCTATGGTATCAATTAAGTTATAAATGAGTGTCAATTGAGTTAAAGCGAGTTAAAATCACCGCACCGATAACGTTGTGTTAACTCGACTTGGCAGTGGCAACTCATTTTCGAGAGAGCATGATAACAGAATACAGTAACATTTGGTGTCTATTTAGTTATAATTTAGTGTCAATTGAGTTAAAGCGAGTTAAAATCACCGCGATAACGTTGCGTTAACTCGACTTGGCAGTGGCAACTCATTTTCGAGAGAGCATGATAACAGAATACAGTAACATTTGGTGTCTGTTTAGTTATAATTTAGTGTCCATTGAGTTAAAGCGAGTTTAAATCACACCGATAAAGTTGTGTTAACTCTTTCGCACGTTTAACTTGTATTTTGGCGCGACTTAGGGGCCATACTTTCATTTGAAAAATTGTGCCAAATATCCATAATATTTATAAGGGTAAACAGCCGCATGTCTGGGCGGGGTTGCTGGATTTATTGAGTGAGCTATCCACCTAACGCTTGCTTTGGAGTCCTGCCAAACTGAAAAGTCAATCCGTTGTACTATTGTCTGACTCAGTGATTCAAAGTCTACCCAAAATCAATCCGTTTATACCCCAAATCCGTTGTACTATATTTAGACGTAATGGCAAAAAAAAATGTGAGGGCTAATTCACTCAATTTTTTCCATACCCTTATAGACGTAGCGGCGACAAAAATGTGAGGTTGAGGTTAAAGAAATCCGATTGAAGTACAACGAATTGCGCGGATAAACGAATTTTTTCTTGATGAAATCTTGGAGTCCTGTGACGGCCTTATATATATAGATATCGTTTTTAAGTCCAAGATAAATCTTGGACTCCTAGTAAATCTTGGATTAAATTCGTTTAGTAGCAATATTAGTTGTACTAGACGACACCTCTCAACTTAGGGGCCATACTTTCATTTGAAAGGTTTCAAAAGACTTTATGGCCCCCAAATTGTGCCAAATATCCATACTATTTATAAGGGTAAAAAGCCGCCACTCTGGGCGTGTTGGATTTATTGAGTGAGCTATCCACCTAACGCTTGCTTTGGAGTCCTGCCAAACTTAAGTTTGGACTCCTCTTTTCACCACGATGTCCGCTAAAGCTTCCCTTTAGTTCACGTATCCGTTGCACTCCGCTTATCCGTTTATTTCGCGTATCCGTTGTACTCCGCGTATCCGTTGTACTTTCTTGCCCTATCATCACTTAGGGTCTTGCGATTTCTTGAACCACAAACATCCGTTCTTGCTGTTCCCACTTCATGGTTGCTTTAAAGACTTCTACTTTGCTGTCACTCTCAAATTTTGTTTGACCTACGGTAACAACGGTAGGCACATCTATATAAGGAATAGACAGTATACCCGTGTCAATAGAATAGGTGGCCGGGCAAGTAGAACTGCTGCCATCGGTTATCGGCGTAAACTGTTTAGAGAGCAGTCGAAAACGGTCCGTGGTTTTATGCTTCAGTCTCAAAGCACCCTGCCACAATTCAACCTCGCCGGTGGGTTGCTTCTTCAATTCGTCAATCACTGGGAGCTCAATAACCGGAAGGGTTAAGGTTTTTCCCTTCACGGAATAAATCACATGTTGGCAGCCATTGGTATCACAGGCATCCCCGATACCATCACCATCAGTATCTTTTTGGTCAGGATTGGCTATCGTTGGGCAGTTGTCAGTGCCGTCATCAACACCATCATTGTCATCACAGGCCTCACCTTCAGCATCACCATCATCATTGGCTTGTTCTGGATTGGCTACGGTTGGGCAGTTATCGGTGTTGTCAGGGATACCATCGCCGTCGCTATCACCGTCACTATTGCCGTTGTTGTTATTACCGTCACTATTGTCGTCGTTATCACAAGCATCCCCGATACCATCACCATCGGTATCTTTTTGGTCCTGATTGGCTATTGCTGGACAGTTGTCATTGTCACCGACACCATCTTTATCTGTGTCATGGCCTTTAAAGATGTAAACCGAGCCAGAATCAGTCTTACTGTTGTCATCCCTTGGGGCCCCTATCACCACGGTATCGCCGTTGATAGCAACGGCGTAGCCGAAATAGTCATGGGCCTTTCCATCGTTGGCAGTCAGTTTGCTATTATAAGTACTGGTGGTGGCCCAACCGCCGCTTGGTTTGACAAACATGTAGACTGAGCCAGAATAATTAGCCCCTCGGGGGCTATCGTAATATGCCCCGACTGCCACCGTATCACCGCTGATGGCGACGGATTGGCCGAAATGTTCCCCTCCCACCCCGTCGCTGGCGGTCAGTTTGGCATTAAAAGTACTGGTGGTAGCCCAACCGCTGCTCGGTTTGACAAACACATAAGCAGAGCCGGAAGCACTCCCTTTGTCGTCGTCATAAGATGCCCCAACCACCACAGTATCGCCGCTGATGGCAATGGATTTGCCGAAATAGTCACCCGCTGCCCCGTCACTGGCAGTCAGTTTGGCGTTCTCATAATAAGTCTTGGTGATGATCCAACCGCCGCTCGGTTTGACAAACACGTAGACTGCGCCGGTATAACTTCCTTTTTTGTTATCCCTATAGGCTCCAACCACCACAGTATCGCCGCTGATAGCAACAGTATCGCCAAAATAGTCACCTGCTGCCTCTTTGCTGGGAATCAGTTTGGCATGATAAGTACTGGTGGTAGTCCAACCGTTGCGGGGTTTTATAAACAGGTAGACTGAGCCTGAATTACCGCCATTGTCGTCATTTTTAGGTGCCCCTATCACGATGGTATCGCCGCTGATGGCAACAGAGTAGCCGAAATGGTCACCCGCCACACCATCGCACCCATCGCATGCACTCAGTTTGGCATCATAAGCACTGGTGGTGGCCCAGCCGCTGTCCGGTTTAACAAACACATAAACTGATCCGGAAGCACTTCCATTGTCGTCATCCGCATACGCCCCGACTACCACGGTATCGCCGCTGACGGCTACGGATTTGCCGAAATAGTCACCCGCGGCCCCATCGCTGGCAGTCGGTTTGACAAATACATAGACAGAGCCAGAATTTTTCCCTTTGTCATCATCATAATACGCCCCGACTACCACCGTATCGCCGCTGATAGCAACGGTATCACCAAAATAGTCCGATTTATCCCCATCGCTGGCAGTCAATTTGGCTTGTTGCAACCACGGATCAATCGTCAGTGGATAAACTGCATCGTTGGCATCTACCACCAATTGTAAGTTGCAAGCCCTTGAAGCCAACTCAGGCTCACAGCCAGAAAGACGCATATGGGCCGGTAAAGTTTGGCCTTCGGCATCATAAGCATACAGTCCCGTGTAACGCGCCAAAGTTTGACCATTAACCGGATCATTCAGCAATAAAGAGGTCTCACTCGCCAATTTGGGCTGTAAGGTGCCGGACAGTGTGAGCGCCACGGCTATTTGATTGCTCGGATTTGGGTTATCTGTCACCGGGGGAGTATGCAACGTAAAGCCCTGTTCCAATCCCCACGCGGTATTCAGATACCATTCCGTCAGGGCCGGCCCATGTTGATATTCCAGACGAGTTTTTTGGGCTACCGGTTGTCCAACCGGCACTGACTGCACTGCACCGACATAACCCCAACCAGTCAACTCTAAACCCCAAGTCCAAGCCCCGGTGCTACTTTTCACCCGGAGGCCATCGGCCCCAAAGGCATACTGCATCGCATGAGCCGAGTTAGCGGTTTGAAAATCTCCACTCTCAGTCTTAGCTAAATGGTAACTGGCGGGCAACTCATCTTGCAGTGTTCGCGCCAAAGCGGGTGCTAAACCGGCCGGCAGGTTGGTTATTGAGGATGCGCTTTGAGCCGTTTGCTCAACGGGCTTAACGGGTATATGAGCCATATTGGTGGCCGACTGAACCAGAGTCGGGGCTGCTCCGATAACCACCGCCAGCAAAAAGCTTGACGCATACTTTGGTGGATGGGTGAACATCAGTGATTGTATTGATTGATTTATTGTATTCATGATACCTCTATCTATTAATCTAAGCACGCTTTATTTATTAGACGATGTCTCAAAAAAAATGTGAGGGTTATACTAATTAATGAAAAATGAAAAATGAACTCATTTTGCCTTTGCCCTTATAGACTAAGTATTGACTTAGACGTAGCCGCGACAAAAATGTGAGGTTCAATTCACCAATGAGGTTAAAGAAATCCCATTGAAGTACAACGAATTACGCGGATAAACGAATTTTTCCGTTGAAATCTTGGAGTCCGGTGTGAGTCACTTTCGAGTCTGCATGGTAAACACAATCCAGTTTCTATGGTATCAATTAAGTTATAAATGAGTGTCAATTGAGTTAAAGTGAAAGGTTTCAAAATAGTACAACCAACTAATTCATCTAAAATTCGTTAATTTCTTAATTCGTTGTACTAGACATAGACGTAACGGCGTAATTTTTGCCACACACTTTATTTACTTAGACGTCGCTACGAGAAAAATGTGAGGCTCAGTTAAGCCAATTTTTTGCATACCCTTATAAACTTTCCGAGGTACAGCCAAGTCATTCATCTGAAATTCGTTTATCTGCGTAATGTCCAGGTAGATACACTGGCTATATTAATGTCGCCCCGTTGGGGCTTTTTTATTAGCCATTAAATTCGTTTATCTGCGTAATGTCCAGGTAGATACACTGGCTATATTAATGTCGCCCCGTTGGGGCTTTTCTATTAGCCATTAAATTCGTTTATCCGCGTTCTTAAATTCGTTTATCCGCGTCATTTCCAGGGGCGATGCTCCAGGTAGATACACTGGCTATATTAATGTCGCCCCGTTGGGGCTTTTCTATTAGCCATTAAATTCGTTTATTCGCGTTCTTAAATTCCTTTATCCGCGTAATTAGTTGTACTTGGTTTATTTAGACGTAGCGGCGACAAAAATGTGAGGCTTAATTAGCCCAATTTGTTCGCACGCTTGACTTAGACGTAGCGAGCTACGCCAAGGATTAATTGATGAATGAATGATTAATCGTCGGGTGGGTAGAACTTCGTTACACCCACCCTACGCTTGTTATGCGAAAGTTGACACGCCAGAACAATCCATACCAAAATCAACTCTCTACTCATTCCGTCTAATCAATTTTACGTTATCCCGCTCAATTTGTGAAAGACGTCGATAGTAGACTTTTGTTGCATCTGTTGTATTCCCGCTGTACCAAGGCTGGTTCCCAAAATACCGCTTCAAATTGGGATCGCTGAAAATATAACCATGCCGCGCATAAATTTCGTTACGCATCAAACGTAATGCCCGTTTGGATTTACCGCGTATATCTGCCCTTCTTAATCGCCGTGTCGAGGTTTGTGGATATTTGCTGTTATCAGAGCAAGCATCTCGCATTTTTAACCAAGCATGTTGCTGTCTGCCTAACCACTTAGCCTCTGATTTTGGTAATGAACTGCGTAATCGTGAATAGATTCTAGCAAGTCGCACATCGGCGTTGCTGAGTTGACTATTGCGACAAATAGTTCTTTCAGTTCTTGTTGTGGCTTTAGCACAGTTAAAACTTGGCCTCGATGAAGATGTTTTTGGCTTGGCAATCTGCTTGAGTGCCACATTAACAGAGACATCGGCCTCTTTTAGGGTTGTCCATTTTCGATAGCTGTGGTAGCCCCGGTGTGTGACATAAATGTCGTAGCGCCTTGGCGTAAGACATAGGCCTGGCCGGTATTTGGGCTGGATATTCATAATCCTAATTCGACTCGTGGCAGGTGTGGCGTTCACGATGAGCGCGTATTGGTTATCAGGGCAACTGGTGGGCGTATTGGAGCCCTGGTCATCTTCTGCGACGATGCCGGTGTCGTTGCTTTCTTCCGACTCCGCTTGGGGTGGTTCTGCTTCTTCAGCATCCAGGCGAGACGGTTTGACGATTCGAGTTGTTCTCGGTTCGGCCGCCACCTGAGACGGTTTGACATGTGCTAAAAGGGATTGCGCGTCAGTCTGTCCTAGTTCGGCTGCCTTGCTAAGCCAGTTGCTCGCTTCTTGGTTATCTTTGGTGACACCTTCACCCGTCGCGTACATTCTACTTAAGTGGTATTGCGCGTTGGCATTTCCTTGTTCGGCGGCCTTGCGATACCAGTTGACGGCCTGTTGGTTATCCTCAATCACTCCTTTGCCACTGTCATACATTCGGCCTAAGTGGTATTGTGCTTGAGAATCACTCCTTTGCCACTGTCATACAGACGGCCTAAGTGGTATTGTGCTTGGGCGTGTCCTTGTTCGGCGGCTTTGCGAAACCATTGCGCGGTTTCGACATATTCTTCTTTATTATAATAATTCATTCCGTTGCTAAAATTCCATTCCGTTTCAGCCGCGATTTTAGCATACCAAAAAACCGAGCCAACAACTGTGAGCAAACCTAAAAATATAGCCCTGATTAAGAAAAAACGACGTAAACTTTTCTGCATGAGTTGCTCTCCTTTTAATTAACTTTCACAGCATAAGAACGATAGTTATGAAAATTGACTGGAGGGCATTCGTCAATCTTCACATCCACCAGTCCTCCTTTGATACTCATCTTTTCTGTTTCAATAAAAGCATCTAAAACTTATTGAGTGAGCTATCCACCTTACGCTTGCTTTGGAGTCCTGCCAAACTTAAGTTTGGACTCCTCTTTTCACCACGATATCCGCTGCTAAAAACCTACAAAAAGTCTTGGTTTTTTGGCGCGACTTAGGGGCCATACTTTCATTTGAAAGGTTTCAAAAGAGTTTATGGCCCCCAAATTGTGCCAAATAGCCATAATATTTATAAGGGTAAATAGCCGCATGTCTGGGCGGGGTTGCTGGATTTATTGAGTGAGCTATGAGGTTAAAGAAATCCGATTGAAGTACAACGAATTGCGCGGATAAACGAATTTTTCCGTTTAAATCTTGGACTCCGATGTGAGTCACTTTCGAGTCTGCATGGTAAACACAATCCAGTTTCTATGGTATCAATTAAGTTTAAACGGCCTCACATTTTTTGCTCAGTGATCGTCTATACAGGATATCGCTAAAGAAAGCCGGCCCAAACTTGGACTCCTGACACCCTCATTCCATTTTAATCTGAGCATATATCATGTCTGACAAAGATGATCAAGATTGGCTCGATTTGTTCGCCGGGCAATCGGTGCCTGATGCTGATCCTAACATGGTGCGCGATGCACAAAACCGGAGTCCAAACTTTAGTTTGTACAGGCGCATTCTCATTTTTCCCTTGTTAGAAATCCTATTTTTCAAAAAAATCTGATTTCTTTGAACAGTCTATAGGAGGTACAATGCGACATTTACGGTGGTTATTTGTCTTACCCGTTTGGTTCGGGTTAATTATTTTGCCGCTCAATGCTTGGGCAAAACCTGAAGATAGTGTACAATTTTATTTTGACAAAGTTTGGGTGGTTAGCACCACAGATTAGTACAACGAATTTGGAAATCAACGAATGTAAAATAACTGTCTGAATCAGAATTGACAGAATTTAAGGATTGACAGAATTAAAAAAACGGTTTTAGCTTTCCTAAAATTTATTCTGAAAATTCTTTAATTCTGAAAATTCTGATTCAGACAAGGAGAATATTTTAATGACACTCAAAAAAGGGTTTATGGCATTGGTGATGGGTTTAATTACGTTGGTTGCTCAAGCTGCTGCCTTTGATCCGCAGCTTGAGTTAGCTGCAACTTATGACAACCAAGTTATCCAATATTACCAACAAGGGCGATTTGAGCAGGCTCTGCCGTTGGCTGAAAAAGTGCTTAAAATCAGGACTGAAGTGCTAGGCGAAAAACACGCATACACTCTCATGAGCCTGAATAATTTGGCGATGCTTTACCAAAATTTAGGTCGCTTGTCTGAAGCTTTACCTTTGTTTGAAACCGGCTATCGTCTGTCTAAAGACACCTTAGGAGAAAAACACCGACAAACTCTTACGGGCTTGAATAATTTAGCTTTATGTTACAATAATTTAGGTAGATTAAAAGAGGCATTGCCTTTGCTTGAAACCGGCTATCGTTTGAGACAAGAAGTATTAGGAAAAAAACACCCAGACACGCTCACGACGCTGAACAATTTGGCTTTAGTTTACCAAAACTTAGGCCATTTAAATAAAGCCTTGCCTTTGTTTGAAAAAAGCTATCGTCTTCGCGCCGAGGTGTTAGGAGAAAAGCACCCAGACTACCGTTATTTGGTGTTTTCGACACATGGTTATCTGAGTACCGAAGTCCCAGCCTTATCTTCAATTGTGTTAGGACAAGTCAATAACCCGCCGGGGATTGATGGTTATGTCACCGCTGGCGAGTGGGCGGGCTATAATTTAAAGAGCGATTTGATGGTATTGTCGGCTTGTGAAACGGGTGTGGGTTCGGTGGTGAGCGGGGAAGGCGTGATGGGATTGCCTTATGCGTTTTATGTCGCCGGCAATAAAAATACCCTGTTGACATTGTGGTCGATATCCGATGAAGTGACGGCGAAGTTTATCTACAGCTTTTTCCGCAAACTCAAAAAGGGCGTTGGACAAATAGAAGCGTTGACGGCAACCAAACGCGAGTTTATCAAAAAGGGCGGACGCTATAGCGATCCGATGTATTGGGCAGCGTTTGTGTTGTATGGTGTTTAATGACTTTGACAATGTAGGGTGGGTAAGCGGGTGCCACTTTCTCAAACATAATCCCAGAATTCTATCACCCGCTTGCCCACCATCCTGGGGTGTTAAATATAAACCCATTTCTGGGTTTATTTTTCACCCTATTTTTATTCCAAATGGGGGATACAAATCTAAAAAATCCGAGATCGAAAAGAAATCGGATTGGTAAATTCACAAATTATTTAGGATGTCTATATAATCGGAACAGGCGCATTCCTAAAAAAAGGGCATTATTAATATCAATTTCTCTCTCTTGATGAAAATGGGAATGCGCCCATCGGATCATTATCACATGACTATAAAATGACAATAAATGAACACACCTATCCGTTTCGAGATGACGGGGATTGCCAAAATCTCTGTTCGGGGTTATAAATCTATCTATCAAGAACAAGCGATTGATATTGCGCCTTTGACACTGCTTGCCGGTGCGAATAGTTCTGGCAAGTCTAGCATGATGCAGCCGTTGTTGTTGCTTAAACAAACCTTGGAAGCGCGCTATAACACTCTCCCTTTACTACTTGAAGGCATCGTCTACAAAGCCTCTTCTCAAGACGAGTTATATGTAGACAAATCCATTTTCCATCGTCCGAGTACACCCACTTATGAAATTTCTGCTGGGATGTCTCATGAACAAATTTTAGCTATTTTACCTGATGAACTCAAAGCGCGTGAAAAGGATGGGTATAAGTGGGTTGTTGAACGCAGCGGCTGTCTCCTTGATATTGTGCTTCGATCTCAAGGAAATCTGCCGGTTATTTCACCAGATAGCTTGACTTTTCCGGTACGTTTTTTACAGGAACGTCACATTGATAGAATTATTCATCTTCCGGGGTTGCGAGGCAATCCGGAACGTCATTATCCTACAACGGCTGTCTATAATACCAATCAAGTCGTTGGCACCTTTGAAAATTATGTGGCTCGTCTTATTCGTGATTGGCAAGTCAATCAAGAAAATGTTCACTTCAAACAATTAGGACAAGCACTGGAAAAATTGGGATTGACTTGGAAAGTGGAAGCGAAATCAGTGGATGCTAATCGTGTTGAATTGCGTGTTGCTCGCTTAATTGATGAGCAACGAGAATCAGATTTAGTCAGCATTGCCGACGTTGGGTTTGGCGTATCGCAAACGTTGCCGGTTATTGTTGCCCTATTAGTCGCAAAACCGGGACAAATCGTTTATATCGAACAACCCGAAATTCATCTACACCCAAGAGCGCAAATCAAAATGGCTGAACTATTGGCAGACGCTGCTAACCGAGGTGTGAAAGTGGTGGCAGAGACACATAGTTCATTATTGTTGCGAGGTGTTCAAACGCTCGTGACTAAAGGACAATTGGCTCCAGAACGCGTGAAATTACATTGGTTTACTCGTGACAAAAATGGCGCGACGGTGGTAGATACGGCTACACTTGATGAAAATGGGGCTTTTGGCGAAGAATGGCCGGAAGATTTTGGGGAAGTTGAGCTTCATGCTGAACAAGCTTATCTGGATGCGGTGATGTATAAACAAGCACAATGAAAAATAAACAATCTAAACGTTTGGTGATTGATGCCAGTATTGCACAGGCTGCCGGGACAACTGAACATCCCACCTCAAAATTATCTCGTGAATGTTTATCAGCGGTGTTGCATATTTGCCACAAAATTGTGATGACACCGGCCATTTCTCAAGAATGGAACAAGCATCAATCACTTTTTGCGAAAAAGTGGCTACGTAACATGATAGCCAAAAAAAAGATGGTTACAGGTGTCAATTTAACCGACAGCGTAAAAAAGCAACTACATGATAATATTGAAGAATTAGGTACAAGTCCCAATAAAGTGAATGCCATGCTAAAAGATGTGCATTTGCTGGAAGCCGCTTTAGCCACAGACGGTATGGTTATTTCCTCAGATGAAAAAGTCAGAGAATTATTTAATGACTTATCTCAGCAGGTTGTGTCACTTAAACAAATTGCGTGGGTTAATCCGACACACACTGATGAACAGACGATTGAATGGCTTGAAAACGGTGCCAATGTGGAAAAACCTCGACAACTAGGGCGGGTAAAAAAAGACGATATCTCAAAATGAAGATACTTGAACCAACCCAAAAACAGCGAGCCTAGCAATTAGGTAAGTAATTAATCATAACATCGGGTATTTTGCCGAAATCAAAAGGGCAACCACGGTTGCCCCTCTCTTAAAAATTACCTAACATCAAACGCTGCCAACCCGGTTGCCCATTCATCATTTCGCAACGACACGCGCCCACGTTTCCCATACACGGTATGTGCAAACAATAACAGTTCTGACAGATTAAACTGCTCACCACGTTGTTCAAAAGCTTCTTGTTCCAACAAACTGACATCAATCGGGTAACGGCTGATAATAAATTTGATGGTTTCTTCGCCCACCAATTCCGCCATTAAACCGGTTTCCCCAATCAAATCCAGCGTTTCTCTCGCATTCACACGGGCATATTCCATCAGATCCTCTGGCTCAGGAAAAATAGAAGAGATAGCACCGTCGGGGCTGATATTGAAAATGTAACAATAATAAGCCCGCCGTCTGGTTCGGTTATGCAAGGTGAACGTGATAATATCGCCTTCGTTCAGTGTGTGTGTCTCAATCTCCGGCAAAGCATAAGGCCCCGTTTTGCGATGCCATCCCAAATCATTGGGCAGTTCCAGACAATCCGGCCCGCTGAAACAAGAATCGTCTGGACTCAGAAGATAGCTTTGCAGTGTCACCGGTAATCTGCGGCTGCGACGGCTTTGGAGTCCTTTCAGTTCACGGATACGGGCTAATTTCTTTAAATTGTCCTGTAGCAACTCAATGCCTCTGGTGAGATTAGCAAAACGCATTTGCAGGTGTTCTTCGTATAATGACCGTTGCTCAGGTGTCAAAACCCATAATTCCGGCGGTTGATCCTGAAAATATTTTGGCAAATAGTCATTTTTTGCCCGGCGGATGTACTCACCATTTTGACGCTTAGGGCGCAATAGGTGCAAACGTAGTTCAGCATTGGACGGATCGTCAGTGAGACTGTAAGCGGCAAACCGTTTTTTGCCGTCGGCACTGGGTTGGAAAGCGGCCTTTATCGCTTGTAACAAGGGCTTGTCTTGCCCATTTGGAAAGTCGGCCTCTAAGGATACTTTGATCGGGGTAAAATGATAAGCATGGCTTTCCTCTGTCACCAAGTCCCCGGTTTTGAAAATGCCTTTGGGTTTGCCGTAGCTGGCGAAAGGTTTAACCCGGCTAATCGTCAAGCGAGGTAAGCTTTGCGGATTGGGATGTTGGGGTTTATACAAACGATAAACGGAGCCGATTGTCACGCCGGATAGGGAACCGGCGGGCATTTTGAACCATTTATCATTGATGCGCGTGACCGGAATCGTCGGTGGTTGCGGTGTAAAGTCACCCCCCAACACTTGTTGGCTGCGCTCACCGGCCATTTGTGGTTGTTGCACAACCCCGCGCTTAGCGGTGACTTGGGCATAAGTTCGCTTATAGATATGATTCCAAGTGTCACCGGCTTGGGCTTGTTGTAGATTTTGCACCCAATGCCAAGTAAACATGCCATAGTGTTGACCATCTTCTCTCGGAAAGTCAACGGCCGACTCATG
This sequence comes from Candidatus Parabeggiatoa sp. nov. 2, assembly GCA_002085445.1. GTDB lineage: Bacteria > Pseudomonadota > Gammaproteobacteria > Beggiatoales > Beggiatoaceae > Parabeggiatoa. Next base: position 2,771 of record NBMI01000169.1, on the reverse strand, counting down.
ATCTCGTGCGGCACCGACGCGAATACCACGCTCAGTTGTTGGCCGATCGTAGCTGAGTTGACCCAAAATATGGGGCCGATCATCATCTGCTGTCGCACGAGTGAGCGTAAAACCACGGCTCACCGTGGCCGAGTGACAAGAATCCGAGACAAACACCACTTGATCGGTTTTGTCATACAACTGGGCCATCCACGCATTGATTTCATCATCCAACACATCATAGTTGTCTTTATGCGCTTCATCGCTGGTGCGCGCACCATAAGACACCCACGTTTGGTCTTGTTTTTCATCACCGTTTAAATCGGCGGTTTGCGAGCCATGCCCCGAATAATGGATATAGACAAAATCATCCGGGTTGACGCGTTTAATCAAGGCCTCAAAGGCATTTTCAATGCCGGTGTGAGTGGCTTTGTCATCCAACAGCGTGATAAAATTATCGTTAGAAAAGCCAAACCGTTTACGCAACACATCCTCAGTCAATTTAATGTCATTGACTGGGCCTTTAAGCGAATTGAAAGGCGTGTTGCTATAATCTTGGATACCAATCAGCAAGGCATGTTTGCCGGCCGCAATGACGGTTGTTGGTATAAACTGGAAAACGAAAGCGATGAGTAACAGGTTGATTTTAAAATGATTCATAATATTGCCCTCACGGCCCAAACTAAAGTTTGAACCAGGGGCGTTGCCCCTGGTGCTTTAGCGAGCTTACTGGTTTTCTTGGATAGCACTGATTAAAATGCCCAGAATTTTATCTATTTCTGTTAGATAATATTCACTCAAATCAATTTCAACGCCTTTATCGGTGAGTTTCAGAAATTGCCAAATCGTACCAATAGTAACCGCCCCATAAATGGTAGAAATTTCATTGCCTTCACGTTCATTAAATATCTGGGCGGCGACCATTTCTGCAATACATTGTCCCAATCCACCTTTAATGTTTTCGTTCTTGGCTTCCACCAGCATTATCACCGGTGCTGCAACAAAGAGTTTTTCTGGGGAATGGCTCAGAATAAAATCGCAATAACCGGTTAAACCCTTTGCAGATTCCACATCAAATTCAATACCCGAAAATAAATTAAAGCCCGCGTTCAGTTGTTTTCTAATTTCAATTAAAATAGGGCTGATAATCATCTCGGATCGCGCTTTTTCAGTATTGCTGGCAAGGGCTAAAGGGACATTGTATTGAAGCATTTCTGCTAAATATTCACTGCACTTGATTTTCGATACCGGCGCAAAAAGTTCAACTTCTTCGGAAGTTGTGAGGTTAAAAGCTTTTTTGACAGTGGCTAAAGTAAATTGACTGTATGACATTTTATTATAAGCTTATTTCGGATCACATTTGAAACGTGAGTCTGATTAGTGAATCAAATAATATTATAAAACCTAAATTGAATGATATTCAAATCGGCGTGATTTGGTTTATCGTGACGTGACGGATGCTATCCCTTTGCAGGGATAATAGCACATGTAGGGTGGGTAAGCGGGCGGCACGAGATTTGGTTTAAGCCCCTATCTATCCGCCCGCTTGCCCACCTCTTTGCTTAAATGGTGGGCAACAACGTTACCCACCCTACCTGGCACCATTCCATGAATCACCAAATTCTCTGTCAACAAAAGAAACCCCAATCAGCCGGATAAAAACCTTTTTTGACATAATTATGAAAAGTCGAATAAGGCCAATCTTTAACTTGTTTTACCCATCCATGTTTAACTGGGTTATAGTGAATATAATCAAAGTGGTTATGATAGTCCTGTTCGTCACGAATTTGATGTTCCCAAAAACGTCTTTGCCAAATCGTCGTCTCACGGTGTTTTTGTTTTGAGTCATTCATCCAATCTGTACGATGAAAACGGGATTTAACCGACTTAGAGAAGCGAGATTTGATTAAATTCCAGCGAATAGAAAAATCATCATCCCCTTCAGGCAAAGTCCAAATACAATGCAAGTGTTCAGGTAAAAGTACCCAAGCTTCAATAGTAAAAGGATAATTTTGCCGAGTTTTAGCAATTGCGTTATTCAATGAATGTCTCGTGCCATTTCATGATGAAACAAGGGTTGGCGGTGATAGGTTACCACGGTAAAAAAATAAGTACCTCCCGATACATAAGCGCGGCGATAATTAGACATTTATCCTCCTTAAGTTAGATTTTGTTGCCGGCCCCAAAATATCTACATGGCTTTGGGGCGCAAAAACGGTATGACATTTTATTATAACCTTATTTAGGATCACATTTGAAACGTGAGTCTGATTAGTAAGCGGGCGGCACAATATTTGAGGTAGGGTGGGTAAGCGGGCTGCACAATATTTGAGGGTGGGTAAGCGGGCGGCACAATATTCGAGGTAGGGTGGGTAAGCGGGCGGCACAATATTCGAGGTAGGGTGGGTAAGCGGGCGGCACAATATTCGAGGTAGGGTGGGTAAGCGGGCGGCACAATATTCGATTTTAGCCCCTATCTATCCGCCCGCTTGCCCACCTCTTTGCTTAAATGGTGGGCAACAACGTTACCCACCCTACCTGGCTTAAATGGTGGGCAACCAAAAGACGTTACCCACCCTACCTAGGTTTCACAGCAAAGCCGATTTATTTCACTTCGTTCCAGGGGCGATGCCCCTGGCTATATTAATGTCGCCCCGTTGGGGCTTTTCTATTAGCCATTAAATTCGATTATCCGCGTTCTTAAATTCGTTTATCCGCGTAATTAGTTGTACTTAATTTAGACGTAACGGCGACAAAAATGTGAGGTTGAGGTTAAAGAAATCCCATTGAAG
>NBMI01000168.1 GCA_002085445.1 Candidatus Parabeggiatoa sp. nov. 2 | reverse complement strand
TTGCATGGTAATGGGGCCGAACGAAGTGACACTTATGTCTCATGGCTTTGCTCATCGGTTTGGGCACATCCGTTTTAGGCGATAAATCGCCTACTACAAACGGTAAGGCGATAAATCGCCTACTACTAACAATGAACTTTTAAAAAAATTAGATTAAATTTATAGACTTATCATTTATTTATTCATTTTTCATTTTTCATTTTTCATTGGTATAAGTTAATCTCCCATGACGAGACCTTCGCGTCTTGGATCTGCGCCACCGTAAAGTTTTCCATCTTGCATCAGGATGGCGTGGAGGCCACTATTTAAATCACGCACTTTCACTTCGTGTCCTCGAGCTTCTAGACTTTGTTTGAATGCGACGGCACCAGTGCCTTCTTCTAAATCGGTAGGCCCGTTACGGTTGGTAAAGTGCCCTAAGTTAATCGCTTCTTGGGGTAACATACCCCAATCTATCACAGCGATGATGGTTTTCGCGACGTAATTGATAATACGGCTTCCGCCTGGCGAGCCGATTGCTAAGTAGGGTTCATTGTCCTTGAAGACTATCGTCGGTGACATGGAACTGCGCGGACGCTTGCCGCCCTCCACCCGGTTGGCAACGGGTTTGCCGTCTTGTTCTGGATTGCGGGAGAAATCGGTGAGTTCGTTGTTGAGCAGGAAACCGCGCACCATCAGTCTGCTGCCGAAAGCCGTTTCGATAGTGGTCGTCATGGACACAATGTTCCCATCCTTGTCACGGATGACGAAGTGGCTGGTTCCGGGTTGTTCTTGGGACTTATCTGGTGCCCACCGTTCCGATTGCTGGGGAGGAGTACCAGGCTTTGCTTCTTTCATGGCCGTCTGGCGGTTGATTAGCGAAGCGCGATCTTTCAGGTAATTGGCATCTAAAAGTCCATCGCTAGGCACATTAACATAGTCAGCGTCCGCCATATAGAGTTCGCGATCAGCGTAGGCCAGCTTTGCTGATTCCAAAAACAGATGCACTGCGTCAACTCCGTAGCCCATGTTTTTTAAATCAAAATGGTTCAGTATTCCCAATATCTGTCCGACGGTGAGGCCGCCAGAGGTGGGAGGCCCCATTCCGCAAACCTTATAGTCGTGATAGTTCAAGCAAACTGGCGTTCTTTCTTTGATCTGGTACGCGGCCATATCCGCTTCGGTCATGATACCCGGATTCATGGGCGCATTTTTGATGGTATTAACGATGTCTTTGGCGATGGGGCCTTTATAAAACACTTCCGCTCCCTGTGCCGCGATCAGTTTTAAGGTATCGGCGAGTTCGGTATTTTTCAGAGTGGTGCCCGCTTCCTTTGGTGAGCCATCAGGATTGAAAAAGTAGGCGCGAGCGGCCGGGAATTGATCCTGCTTTTTTTTACCGCAGTTGCTTTTAATGGAGGCAGCCAGCCGCGGTGAGATGGGAAATCCCTTTTCGGCCAGTGCGATGGTAGGCTTGAAAAGGTCAGCCCAACGGAGTAGGCCATATTTTTGGTGAGCGGCCTCCAAAAGCCGTACTGTTCCGGGAACGCCGACTGATTTGCCACCTGGCACGGCCTCCCAATACGCCATTACCTTGCCGTCCGGGTCCTTGAAATAATCAGGCGTAGCGGCAATAGGCGCGGTTTCTCGGCCGTCAAAGGTAGTCAGGTGCCGGTCTTTGGCGTTCCAATAGAGTAAAAATGCGCCGCCACCAATGCCAGAGGCTTGGGGCTCAACCAGAGTCAGCATCAGTTGCACCGCAACGGCCGCATCCACAGCACTTCCTCCCATCTTTAGAACATCATACCCCACTTGGGTAGCATAAGGGTTAGCGGCGGCAACCATGAAGTCTTTGGCCATGTAAGAGGTTTTAATCACTCGTCGATAGTGTGTGTGCTCGGGCTGATCTTCCTTAGCATTGGTCAAGGTTTCGTCTGTATGATTAAAGGCCTGATAAGTCACCAGCATCAACCCCACAATTAAGAAAAACACGGCCCACGGACAGTGCCTTGATATGAACATTTTTTTCATCGTTTCTTTCATGAAAGATTAAAGTCGAACTCACGTTAGTAGAGTTTGTAATAGTCGTTATTTTTCAACACCGTTTTCAACACAGCCGTTTTCAACACAGCCGTTTTCAACACAGCCGTTTTCAACACAGCCGTTTTCAACACAGCCGTTTTCAACACAGAGTTCACAGAGTCACACAGAGTTCACAGAGTATCACAGAGTTACACAGAGTAGAATTTTTTTCGGTGAAATCTCTGTGAAACTCCGTATCGCTCCGTGTCTCAGTGTTGAGAATTTTAAAACGGATAGGTGGTAAGGGCCGTATTCCTCGGCCATTTCGTTTATTTAAAAATTTGTTGTACTATATATTATCGTTTTAAAAATAAAGTTAAATCCGTTGTACTCTTTTTTAACGCTTGCCAACTTTTTTAGCAGGAAAATCAATTAATTATGTATAGACCAGAAATAAAAGTGCTTGATTGTACCATTCGAGATGGTGGCCTGATTAACAAATGGCAGTTCAGTGATGAACTGGTGCGTGCGACATACAAGGCCGTTTGTGAGGCCGGCGTTGATTACATGGAAATCGGATACAAGGCCTCTGCTGATATGTTCGATCCTAAGGAATTTGGCAAATGGCGTTTCTGCAAAGAAGAGGATGTGAGAGAGGTGCTTGATGGGCTTGAGTTGAAGTCGAAATTGTCTTGTATGGTCGATATCGGTAGAGTCAGAGAGGAAGACTTCTTGCCGGCCGACCAGTCCATTTTTGACATGATTCGTGTCGCTTGCTATGTCAAGGATGTCGATAAGGGAATTGCTCTGGCCAATCATGTTATAGACAAAGGTTATGAAGTGACGCTCAACTTGATGGCCGTGTCAACCAATCTCGAAAAGGATATTGATGAAGCGCTGGCACAGATAAGTGCCAGCAAAGTTCCTTGTGTTTATTTGGTGGACTCTTTCGGTAACATGTACTGCGAAGACATTACGTTTTTGGCGAAGAAGTATTTGCAAGCATTGCCCGGCAAAACCGTGGGCATTCATTGTCATAACAATCGTCAACTGGCGTTTGCGAATACCATCCAAGGCATTATTGAAGGTGCTAACTTGTTGGATGCTTCTGTTTATGGAATCGGCCGCGGCGCGGGCAATTGTACGCTTGAACTGTTGTTGGGCTTTCTCAAGAATCCCAAGTATAATATCAGGCCGGTTTTAAAGCTCATTGAAGATCATTTTGTTTCTCTGAGAAACCAAATCGAATGGGGTTATATTATCCCGATGATGATAACGGGGACATTGAATGAACATCCTCGTGCGGCCATGGAGTGGCGAGCGGGGCCTCAGAAGGATAATTACGCTGAGTTTTACGATAAGTTGACGATGCCGGAAATCGTGGAATAGGAGAATGGTCGATTGGGTTGGTAGGATTTCCAGGTAGGTACACTGGCTTTATTAATGTCGCCCCGTTGGGGCTAAAATGTCGCCCCGTTGGGGCTAAAATGTCGCCCCGTTGGGGCTAAAATGTCGCCCCGTTGGGGCTAAAAGCCAGGGGCGTTGCCCCTGGCTTTATTAATGTCGCCCCGTTGGGGCTTGCCAGGTAGGTACACTGGCTTTATTAATGTCGCCCCGTTGGGGCTTGCCAGTGTAACTACTTGGAATTTTGGTTTCTCAAAAAGTCCAAATTGTTCCCATCTTGAGTATAGTAGGCGATTTATCGCCTACTTTTTAGTGGCTTTTGCAACTACTACAAACGGTTGAGTGGCTTTTGCAACTACTACAAACGGTTGAGTGGCTTTTGCAACTACTACAAACGATTGAGTGGCTTTTGCAACTACTACAAACGGTTGGTATAAATCATGTTATCAAGACGAGAGTTTTTAAAATACTCAATGTTGACTGGCTTGGGAAGCAGTTTGGCCGTGTCACCCAGTTATGGATATACCGGTGATAAAACGTCGGTTTTTTTTATTTCCATGCCTTCTGTCAAAGATCGCTATTATAAAGCCTATTTCACGTCCTTTGTTCGGTTTGTGCAAAACTTCATTGCTGTTGTCCATGACAAGGATTTGTTGCAGGTCGTGGTGGATAGTGAGACACGGTTGAAGTTGAAGGACGTTATTCCAAAGCAGAATTTTGTATCTGGAATTATTCCAGATATTTGGATGCGAGATTTTTCGCCTATTCAAACCAAAGCGGGTTTGTTCAAGTTTCGGTATCGTCCTAGCTATCTCAACCAATATGAGGCAAAATATCTTGAAGATAAGTATATGCGGTGGTTTAAGTCGTTGGGGTTAGCGTATCAATCGGTTGATTTGCGTCTTGATGGTGGGAACTTTAACTATAATGGCGAAGACAGTGGAGTGACCACCGAACGTATTTTTGCAGACAATCCTGATAAAACTCAACAGGAAATTATTTGTTTGTTGAAGGATACACTGGAATTAGAGCAACTGGCGATTTTGCCCGAAGTGCCCGGTGATACAACCGGCCATTCTGATGGCATGGTGAAATGGTTGGATAAGCGTCAGTTGGGTGTTTGTGAGTTTGAGGCTAAGTTGGCAAAATCGGTTATGGCTGCCATTAGTCAAGACTTGAAGGATGTAGAAGTGGTGACTGTTCCGTATCAACCACAAGAGGGTTACTGGAAGGGTTTTGCGGATGCCAGTGGCGTTTATGTCAATGCGATGACGACAGAAAATGCTATTTATGTCCCTCAGTTTGGGATGGTATCAGACAAAAAAGCTGTCAAGGTATTCAAGCTGCATGCGGTTAAGGAAGTTATACCAGTACAGGTTGGTAAAATTGGTGAAATGGGCGGTAGTGTACGATGTCTTACTTGGCAATTGATATAGTAATCCTTTGTGCTCAAACAAAACCTCCAAGTAAGCAATACTTGGAGGTTTTCGACGAAACGACGTTTTATTGGTAAATAGACTTTTTAAGTAGGGCGCATTTCTATTTTCCCACTTTATACAGGACAATAACTACAAGGATTCGTTATAAAAACGGATAAACCCAAAGCAGGGATTCTTTATTTGAATGGGATAACTACAACAAACGAACCTGATTCGTTCTTAAAAATAACGGCTAGGAACGTTAAAACGAAAAAACATACCTGAAATCCTTGTCTTAAAGTGGTTTATCCTTTTTTATAAGGAATTATTGTAGTTATTGAGAGCGGGAAAACAGAAATAGTAATAAGTATGTATTATAAACGTCTGTTAGTGATTAGAAGTGTTGGCTTCCGTTAGCTGTAGGCTAACGGAGGTGTCAATGAGATATATATTCTATTTTCGTCATCCTGGCAATTTTATGCTTGCATCGTTAATGAGTCTGATATTCCAATTAATATTCGTGGAAGAAGGAAACCTAAACGTCTTCCTAATGCTTGGGATGATGTTTGTTGCCCAGAAGCACTTTCGCAAGCATCAATGGAAAATTAGATATAGTCTTCCATAAAAATACTTGGGAAACCTCAGATTCATGGCATGAATCAGAGGTTTTCCACTCCAAAAATAGTCAATGCCATTAAGTCTCACCCAAAAGCTTAACTTAATGGCATTGAGGGTAGGAGTGAGGGTGGATTATTGCTATGAATAAAACGCCTCACAAGCTTTGCTAAAGCGTTGTTCTAAACGCTGCGTCTGCTCAGCAGGGACCGCGCCGCTCAGATACCAACTCTGTTCTATCTCTTGGGCCTCTATTTTCTGTTCTGGTGATTCTATCTTTTTTCCGCTCATGGCGGCCGATAAACGTTCCACTTGATAGGCTAATCGTGCCTTCGCCGCTTCCGGGGGAGATTCTACGCCAGCCAAGATTTCCATGCGAACACACAGCGTTTCCTTGTTGCTCACTGTTTTTTTGCTAAACGATTGCTCGCCGGTTGACGCGGCCGCGCAAGCCTTTTGAAAACGCTGCTCTATCGCGTCATCCCAGTCGGTATATTCTAGTTGAGGGAGTTGTGCCCAAGCAGATTGTACGGTGGAAAGCCAATCAGGGTCTTCCTGAACCTCTTGCCGAGCCAGCGTATCTGCTTGTTCTAGTTCGATACAAAAGACCGCTTTTTGTTTGATCAAGTCGATTTGTTCTCGTCGCTCGACCGACCGTTGGGCCTGATACCGCATTTCAGCCAATCGACACGCTTTCTTAAAGCGTTCTTCCACCGCTTCGGTGGCTTTGGCTTTTTTGCGGAGGTTGGAACCAATATTCGTCCGGTCTTCCTTCTTAATATTCTTCCACTCTTCCTTAAGTTTTTTCAGTTGAGCCCGGGCCGTTTTTATCGCATCGCCTTCCAAAGTCGCCAAATCCTCAGCCTGTTTGCACAAGCTGATTTTCGATTTTAGGTAGGCTTGGATTTCCTTTTTCTGCGCTTCTTGTTGCTGTTTACGGTAGTCAAATACCACATCACACGCACTGCGGAATGTTCCCCAAAATTCACGCTCGATACGGCGATTGCCCGGAACTGTCACTTGCCATTGGTTTTGCAATTCTTTGACTTCCTTAATGGCGGCATTTATTTTGTCTTCAACGACTTGTTTGGCCGTCGCATCACCTTTAGCGGCCGCGTCATTTTGACACTCTATGGCCTCTTTCAGGCTGCTTGCCACTTCATCAACTTGGCCTATCAAGTGTAACCGAGAACTACAATTACGTTTACGCTCGTCGTCCAAGTGAGTTTCCAAAACCAGCATGGCGGCTTGATAACTTCGTTGTGTGGTTTTCTTGTACTTTCTGTCGGTAGCGCCAATGTTTCTCCAAATATTTTCTGCGTCACGGACAAAATTATAAACCTCTTTCCAATTAGTGGTATTTTCCCAATCAGTCTCTTGAGCGAACGCTTCTAAACGCTCACACAGCGTTTGTTTGTCTGACAAATGTTGTTCCCGTTCTCTGGCTTTGTGACTGAAGTGAATCTTACAGGGTTCATAAGCCGTCTGGCATGCTTGATTAAAGCGTTCCCAGAGTTCTTGCGAATGGCCTTGAGAGCCGAGATTTTTCCAAGTGGCCTGCGCTTGGCGAATCTGTCGGGCGCTGTTTTCTGGGTTGTCGTTTTCACTTTCAGATAAGTTTTCAATTTGCACACATAAGTATTCCCGATAGTGTCGATAGGCCATCTGGCATGCTTGATTAAACCGTTCCCAGAGTACTGGTGAATATCCGCTAGAGCCGAGTCGTTTCCAAGCGGTCTGCGCTTCTTCAGTCAGACGGGCAAGCTCGGAGGGATTATCGTCTTCGGTTTCAAGCAAGCTTTCCACTTGCTCGCATAACTTTTCACGTTCAAGTTTATTCCCCCAACGTTGCCAACCCTGCAATTCCTTAATTTTAGCGGTGCAGGCTTGTAAACGCCGTTCCGGTGTTTTATCGAGATCAACGATGCTACTCTGCAACTGACGGGCTTTTTGTTCTAGTGGGATGGCGGTTTTTAATTCGCCACGTTCCAATGCTGCCTCCAAGTCTTTCAACAATTGCTTGAGTTCATGCACCGCTTGTTTACGCTGTTCTTTTTGTTCAGCCGTGCGCGTTTGTAGGGCTTTCAAGGTGTTGTCAAAGCGGCGGTTTAATTCGCTAAACACTGCATGTGGTTTATCCTTGGGGACTTCTTCCCAATAGGCTTGCCAACGTGCTTGTAGGTCTTTTAACTGTTCTGATTTGAGGGCTTCTGTGCCGTTAAGCAAGATATCCGCTTGGGCACAGGTGGCTTCTAGTTGATTGGCGACATTTGAATAGGCTTGCAGCTTTTGGTGCCGCTTTTGCACGGATTGAGAGGCCCGTTCAAAACGGGCTTGCCATTGTTGTTCTTCCTCTGGCTCATCAAGTGGTTGGGTTTCGGCCCATTGGCTTTGCAGCGCGTTAAAACGCTGGTCAAACGTTTTTTCGTCTTCCCGGCCAAGACGTTGACTGTTTTTCAAGTCTATCAACAGAACTTCCATCTGTTCGCAGAGTTCTTTTTTGGCCGCACGTAGTGGTGCTCTGGCTTGTTCGCGCTCTTGTGCGGCCTCAAGCGTTTGTTGAGAGTTGGAAAGGGCGGCCATAACTTTTGCTACGCCAAAGGTAAAGCAGGTTTGACATTCGTTATCGGCATCTGCGGCTATCGCAGAAAAGCGTTCTTGTAAACGTTTGAATTCGGCATTTTCTTGTTTCAAGACTTTAGAATCGTCGATGCCACCTTGAGCCCGTTTTTGATTTGAAGTCTCAGAATTCAGTCGACGTTCTATGGATTCTAATTTGGTACAAATCGCCTCACACTCGGCTCGTACTCGCGCTGGACGTTCCTTCTGTTCAATCACCTTGTCTAGTTTATCGCGTGCTATCCGACTAACTCGTTTATCGCGATTGCGGCTGGTTTTGAACACCCGCTCTAGGGTCGATTTTTGGGTCAGCTTTGCGACAGCGGCAAGACGGACTTCACTGATGGGGTCATTAATGGCAATATCGCCCAACAGCCCTTCACGTTCTACTTTCTCAATGGCCGCCAAACGCAGTTCAGTTTCAGAACCATGCTCTGCGATATAGGCGAGCCGTTCAGCATCGGTGGTCTTTTTGACCCAAGTCAAACGGGTGTCCAAGGCGGGACAGTCGTCTTTTTTACCGCCAAGCAGTTGTTTAAGGCGTTGTTCTGCGAGTTCTCGCACCCGGCTGTCTGTGTCATGCTGTGCAATCTGGTCTAGCACATTTAAATCATTGATTTTATGTAAAGCCGCTTGTCGCACTTCTGCGGCTTCATCGTTTTGTGCCACCTCGTTTAAAATGGTTGGATCGTCTAAGTTTTCGATCCCCATTTGACGGATATTAGGATCGCGATGTTGCCATTTAGGCTTCTTGATCAGGTTTGAAAAAATCATGATTTCTCAGTTTATTGTTTAAAAAAACGGCTGGATGGTAATGGGTATACCAATGAAAAATGAAAAATGAATTCGTCGGCAAAAGTTTCGCGGACCTGGAAATGAAAAATGAAGAGATTACGTAAGCAAGTCGATAATTTTACAGTGAATTTAATGACAGGTTCACTTTGCCATTTTCACGGATTTTTCGTTACGTTCCGTATAATAGGTAATTGGAAAATTGTAAGTATCTCTATTTAATTATTGTATATCAATTATTAATTGATATATTGGCTTGAATCTAATGATAACAGAAAAAACGTCTCTAAATGACTATATCTTAAACCGGGTGCGATTAAAAATGTGGTAAGTCCCAATAGAATGACAGATACTCTTTTGATGGTATCTGTTTTCTTCATTAAATAAGGCATTGCTAAAAGGGCGAGGGCTGCACTTTTAATCACACCCCCTTAAACAGGTTTTGATAAACAATCGATGTTGCCACTTAATATAAGAGGCGATATCTGGTTTTTAAACACTCTACGCTAATGCAACTTTCACGATTAAATATCTGGTATTTATACTTTGCGCGGCTAAAAACTGAAACTTATCTCGCACAGCGAAGAACGTAGTTTCTCTCGCGTAGCGAAGAACGTAGTTTATCGACGATGTTTCGTTATCTCGCTACGCTTGTAACGGTGCTAAGTATAAGTGGCAAATTGGGCGAGTCAATTATTATTAAATCCATGATTATAAATGAAAACTTTGGCTTTTTTGATACTCCTTGTCTTGTCAGAGCCACTGTTCGCTGTGGACATCAACACGGCGAGCGCCCCTGAGCTGGCGCGTGAATTGTCAGGTATAGGCCCGGTTAAAGCGCAACGCATCATTGAATACCGTGAAAAAATAGGGGGCTTTCGCTCTGTTGAGCAATTGATAGAGGTTAAAGGCATTGGGCCGAAGACGTTGGATCACAATAGGGATAAGATTGAAATCTCAGCCGCCCCTCGCCCTAACACAAGGGGGGACTCTCTCTCCCTTAAGGTACCTCAGCCTAGCACGGGGGACTCTCTCCCCAAGGGGGAGAGGGATAGCAACAAAAGCGCAACCGATGTGAGTTTAGACCTTTCTCCTTCGATAGAAAAACCGCCCAGTCTGAGGCACAATCTGTTGTGGGATGCTCTGATAATTGTTCCACTGTTTATTGTTTGCCTATTTATTTTTGTCGCGGCGTGGTTTAAAAGCGCGAGAAAAGATGAGCCGGTGCTGAGAGAGCATATGGTTAGCACGGCTTTCGTTTGTTCCGGTTGTGGTAAAGTCAGCGGTTTTCAAAACGTTTGTTATGAAGGCCACTTGGGCGATCAATATGTTGATGGCAATTTGCCCCCCGGTTGGTCGTGTATTCCAAACTGGCTAGGCAAACCGTGCGATTATTGCTTTGATTGTTCACAAAAAGTACATCCCGATAATGTGGGATAAGAAACTATACTGAACAACTGAGGCTTTTTGTCATGTCTCATCCCTTTGATCCCTTTGATCCCTTTGATCGGCTTGTCCCTTTGATCGGCTTGTCCCTTTGATCGGAGGGAACTTGAACTTGAATTTGAGACTCTTCTCCTGTGTAGCCCAAGACAAAAGCGCAATTTGTGATCTAGGGAAAAGTTTTTATAAGCAAAAACTTTTGCCTAGATCGGTGCAAATCAGATTTTTCAAAAAATTCGGATTTATAGAACCATTAAAAACTCAATCCTCCACTTCCGTGGGCTTGTATGCCGCCCTCAGTTGTTGCTGAATATTGGCGGGAACGGGATCGTAATGGCTGAATTCCATCCTAAAAAAGCCGTGTCCGCCGGTGGCCGATTTGAGTTCTGTCTGGTAGTTGCTTAATTCCGAGAGTGGCACTTCGGCTTTGACGCATACCATACTGGGGGGACGCATATCACAGCCCTGAATACGTCCTCGTTTGCCGGATATATCGCCAGTAATCGTGCCCATGTTTTCTTCTGGGGCGGTGATTTCGACCTTGACAATGGGCTCGAGTACCAGTGGTTTGGCTTTGTTGATGGCATCTAAAAAGGCTTTTTTGCCGGCGGCGACAAAGGCGATTTCTTTGGAGTCCACCGGATGGTATTTGCCATCGTGGATGGTTACTTTGATGTCCTGCATGGGATATCCGGCGATGGCACCGGTGCCTAAAACCTGCTGGATGCCCTTTAGTACCGCCGGTTCATACACGGATGGAATGACTCCCCCCACAATGGCCCAAACATATTCAAAACCCGTGCCGCGTTCCAAGGGCTCAACGCGCAAAAATACTTCGCCAAATTGCCCGGCGCCACCGGTTTGTTTTTTATGGCGGTGATGGCCTTCGGCATTGAGGCTAATGGTTTCTCGGTAAGGAATTTTGGGTGGCTTGGTGTCTACTTCGACATGGTATTGTTGACGCAATTTTTCGAGCACCACACGTAAGTGGAATTCACCAAGGCCTCGCAATACGGTTTGATTGAGTGAGGCATCGTGTTCAAGTACTAAACAAGGATCTTCACCTTGCAGCTTTTGCAAGGTGAGGCCTATTTTTTGTTCATCACCTTGCCGCTTGGCCGAAACGGCTAGGCCGTACATGGGGGCGGGAAAATATTGGGCTTGTATGTGAATATGATCTTCTTCATGGGAATCATGCAGCACTGCGTCGATTTGTATGGCATCGACTTTCGCCACCGCGCAAATGTCGCCCGGTATGCCTTGGTCAACTTCTGCTTGTTGTTTGCCTTGAAGTTTTAACAGGTGGCCGACTTTGAAGGGTTTGCGAGCATCACCAATGTGTAATTGAGTGTCTTTGATGATGGTGCCTTGGTGGATACGAAATACGCCCAATTTGCCGACAAAGGGATCAGCGGTGACTTTAAAAACATGCGCTATCACATGTTTGTCAGGATCGGGTTGGGTAGCCAAGGGGGTTGCCTCTGTGCCTTCACCTTTAAGGAAGGGGCGCGGGTTGCCTTCTAGTGGACTTGGCATCAGTCGTGCGAAAATCTCTAGTAATTCGGAAATCCCTGCACCTGTGCCTGCCGAGACAAAGCAAACGGGTATGAGGTGTCCATCGCGCAACGCTTTTTCAAAGGGTTCATGGAGTTGTTTTGGGGAAACCTCGCCTTGCTCCAGATAGATTTCCATTAATTCTTCATCAACTTCAACGACTTGGTCAACAATTTTGGTGTGCGCGTCGGCGACACTCCCGAAATCGGATTCGCCGGTGGGGTTGAAAAAACAATCAACGACTTTTGTCCCATTCTCGGCCGGTAGGTTAATTGGCAGACATTCATTGCCAAAGGCGGATTTAATTTCATCAACCAAGGCAGGCAAGTCGAGTTCTGGCACGTCGGTTTTGTTGATAATAATCATGCGGCACTGTTTTTGTTCAGCGGCCCGTTCTAGCATACGGCGGGTAATCATTTCGATACCCGCAGACGCATTAATCACCACCGCCACCGTTTCCACGGCCGAAAATGCGCCTAGAGAGTGCCCCATCAAGTCCGGATAGCCGGGAGTGTCGAGGATATTGAGGTGTTTGCCGTGCTGATCAAAGCTCACAACGGCGGTGCTGAGCGAGTGTTGATGCTCTTTTTCTAGTGGATCAAAGTCGCAGACGGTATTACCGTTTTCGACTGTACCTGGGGTGTTAATGGCACCGGCTTTTAGTAGCAGTGCTTCAGTGAGAGTGGTTTTGCCCCCGCCGCTTTGACCGACTAGGGCGATATTGCGAATATTTTCAGTCGTATAGTGAGGCATATTTTTTGGGTAGTGTTGTGTCGTTAAATGTGAGTAATAACTGATTGTTTGTTATACTGAAAGTACAACTTATTTTAGGAATAAACGGATTTGGAAAATATTTGAGTTGAAAATCTGCTAGCTTGCTAATTCAATAGTTATCCCATTTTCACCTTTTTCAAGTACGTTCCGTATAAGTGATTAAAAAATGAGGAATAAAAATGGGATCAAGTTTTAACACCCTTATGAACCTGAGTCAAGCACTACTCCACCCCTAGTACTTTGTCAATGTTCTATTGACGGGTAACAGGAATCGTCGGCAAAAGTTTTTTGAAGCAAAAACTTTTGCGTAGACGTTTGGACGGATTTAAGGGTACTGCCAAACTCCTGACGGATTTAAGACGTATTTTACCCGTCAAAACAATGTTGACAGACTACTAGCCCCTCTATCAATGTGAATCGCCGACTTAATTCCCCAGTCCCTAATTAATTAACAATTAACAATTAACAATTAACAATTAACAATTAATTATTAATTATTAGTATAGGTACCCGGCTAGAAATCAATATCCGATTAATCCGATTACCGATTACCGATTACCGAAACCAATTCATTTCTTCGAGGTGGCTGTCAATAATTTATGCACTTCGGTTAGTAGTTTATCATGATGGTAAGCACTTTTTTGGAAGAGCGTTTGCACATAACCGTAGAGTTGTACGCGCTCTTCGGCGGTGATGTCCTTGGCAGTCAGTACAATGACCGGTATCGAGGCCCAATTTGAATGTTGGCGTAATCGCTTGATAAATTCAAAACCATCCATCTGGGGCATCATTAAGTCCAATAAAATTAAGTCTGGTTGTTGTTTTTCAATCACTTGGAGCGCAATCAAGCCATTTTCTGCTTCTGAAACTTGACAGCCGGCCTTTGTCAACATCCGTCCTACCATTTCCCGCGTCGGTGTATCATCTTCAACCACTAATACTTGACTCGCTGTTATGCCAATGTGGTATTTTCGCAACACGGCCACTAACTGTTCACGGCTGACCGGTTTCACCAGATAATCTGTTGCGCCCAACTTCGATCCGGTATTCTTATCTTCAACCTTCGACACAATAATGACTGGAATATCAGCGAGCTGCGAATCAGCTTTGAGGACAGATAGCACTGTCCAACCGTCCATGTCTGGCATCATAATATCCAAGATAATCGCATGAGGACGTTCTTGTTTAGCTAATTTTAAGCCGTCCTCACCAGTTGAGGCGAGGAACACTTGGTAACCCATGCGCGTTAAATAGTTGTTCAAGAGGGTACGCACACCCTCTTCGTCGTCTATTACCAGTACTTTGCCATCTTTGGCGGGTATCGCGGGGGAAGTGGTGGCAACGGGTTTGTTTGGTTGGGCAGTGCCAGCTTCAACGTGGGCTGGCAAATGCACGGTGAAGGTACTCCCTTCGCCAAATACACTGTCAACATGGATAGTGCCGTGCATCATTTGAATAAATTGGTGGGTGATGGCAAGGCCTAAACCGGTTCCGCCATATTTGCGAGTCGTAGACGCATCGGCTTGCATGAAAATCTGGAATAATTTTCCTTGCTGCTCCGGGGTAATGCCTATGCCGCTGTCACTCACTTTCAGGATAATCCAATCGCTTGATTCATTTTCGCCGGATTGGCTGAACTCCTTTTTGCCGGAACTGCTGAATTCTTGGACGCCGGCAAGGGAGGATTCTCGCCACGCTTCTAGCGTGAGATGCCCTTGCATAGTGAATTTGGCCGCGTTGCTGAGCAGGTTGAGCATAATTTGGCGTACTTTAATCAGATCGGCATGGATTGTTCCAAGGTTGTCATCACAACGTACCTCCAAAATGTTTTGCTTTTCTTGTACAAGGGATTGAATGGTGTTGACGACATCTTCAATGAGCGGCTTTAGTGCAAAGTCTTCAGTGTACAATTCCATTTTCCCGGCTTCAATACGGGAAATGTCAAGTATGTCATTGATAATATTCAGTAAATTTTTACCAGCGGCCTGAATCTTTTTAAGGTCTGGTATAAAATCTTCTTGCTCTAAGTCTTCGGCTTCATCTTGCAACATTTCGCTATAACCAAGAATAGCGTTAAGCGGTGTGCGTAATTCGTGACTCATGTTAGCCAGAAATTGGCTTTTGGCAAGATTGGCATCTTCAGCCATTTGTTTGACGCGGTTTAAGGCCGATTCAGCGCGTTTTTTGTCAGTGATGTCGATGATAAATCCTTCTAGGGCTTGCAATTCGCCAGTGGAGGAAAATATCCCTTGGCCTTGTTCCCACACCCATTTTTCTTCACCGCCCAGTGTCAGTAAGCGATAATCAAATTTGTAGGGCCGATGGGCATCACAGGCCTTTTGCACATTTTTGGACACACGCCCATAATCGTCGGGATGTATGAGATCGACAAAGGCAATTTCTTTATTATTAATAATTTGTATCGGTTTATAACCGGTCAATTCGGTGCAGCCTTCGCTGACAAATTCCATCGTCCAATAGGCATCATGGCCGCAACGATAAGCCATCCCCGGCAAATTGCTCATCAAAGTTTCTAACTTTCGCCGACTTTCGTAAACCGCTTGTTGTGCTTCTTTTTGTTGAGTGATGTCAATACACGCGCCGATAAATCCTAAAAATTCGCCATTGACATCAAAGCGTGTGGTGGTGGTTTCGGAAATCCAGCGATAGGTGCCATCGGCATGTCGGAAACGGTAAACTCTTTTAAAATCTTCATGGTTTTTTAAGGCGTTGTTATAAACAGATTGGTAATGTTCTAAATCGTCTGGGTGTATCGTGTTTGTCCAGTCTTGTGCTAATTCCTCAGCCAAGGTGCGCCCGGTAAAATTGAGCCAAGTTTGATTAAACAGTATATATCGCCCTTTGGCATCCGATATCCATAACATGACGGGGGCATGGTTGATAAAAGTGCTTAATGCTTCACGGGTTTTCAGTTGTTGTTCCATTTCTTTACGTTCAGTTATGTCAATACCGGCACCAATAAAACTTGCAAATTTGCCGGCCTTGTCAAATCGTGCTGTGATGTCGTGTGTTTTTTATCGGCCGACGAGGCCACAAATTAATCCTTTAGTGAAGTTTTATCCTATCAGAAAATTTGGCGGGTAAATGAGAAAACGAAATTGTGCCCTATGTGTGGTGAGAGTACAACTTCACTTCTTTTAGGAATAAACGAAGTCATTGATTATGCGTTATTTATACCAATATCAATGTCAATCTGTTTTTCGGACTCTTTGCCCGGACTATGAATTTGCTTGATGGTGCCAACTTGGGTAATTTGTTTGGATAGTTTTAGGCTACCAGTCACTTTGAATTTCCATTGTGCGTGGTGACCATTTTTTTGGATTGGGTGGCGTATTCTTTCGCATTGTTATTAGATGTTTTGATGATGTCATCAGTGTCAATTAGGATGATGCCTATCGTTAAAGAGGCCCATTTTTCAAGGGCTGCCTTGTCGCTGTCGTAAATATCTATCAGTAATTGTTGTTGAAATTCTTGGAGAATTTGGGTTGTCTGCAAAGGGGGTTGGTTGTTGATGCGAGGGGTATCTTTGGGGGTTTGATTGGCCTAAAATTTAGCCGGGTAAAGGGCGATGGTTGGCAGGGCTGGTGGTGCCGCGAGCGGCCCTGGTTTAATCTGCTTAATTTAAGGCCTATTTTTCTTTAAGTGGCTAATGAGGGTTTCAAGTAGATGTTGAATCATGGATGATGCTGTACTAATGAAAAATGAATAGATTAGTTATAAGTCTACTTCACAGTGTCACAAATTGGATTCAAAAAACACACGCGAGGTTTTTAAGTTCCTTTAACGGTGCTATTGGTTGTCTCAAAATGGCCGGTACCCATGTATTGTTTGATGGAATCGGAGCTGCCTTGTGAATCTTGGGCCGGTTTTGTTGCTTCAAACTTGGCTTTGAAGGTTCGGCCTTGGACGCTTAGCAATTCCTAATAATTCGTGGCACTGATTTCGTCCAAAGCTTTAGCTTTGGAAGCCTAGTGCAAGATCGCTCCAATTTCCATACCTGGGCACCCACAGCCAACAGCACAAGCTGTGATATCGCTTAAGCTTCGATCCGCAGTAACTTCCGCTTGCGAGATAACGTAGTTTGTCTGAAAGCTAAAGTACCCTAAAGGGTACTAAATAATTATCTGAATATCTAGAAAAGGTTCAATTCGTTAATTTCCTAATTAGCTCTGCTTACTTCGTTTCGTTGTACTCGTCCAAAGCTGAAGCTTTGGACTCCATGTTATGATACCAAAATCGGATCATCTACTTTACTAAACCAACCGCCGAGTTCTTTAGAGTTGTCCGAAAATAAGGGTTTTGTTAGCTTCCCTCCTTCCCTCCAGGTAGATACACTGGCTATATTAATGTCGCCCCGTTGGGGCTTTTCTATGAGCAAGAAAGGGGTGTGTTATTAAAGCCAGGGGCAACGCCCCTGGCTTTCTTATTTATTTACGGACAAGTCTTTTATATTCAAGCAAATCGCTGCGAGAGAGTTTTATTAAAACCGCCCTAATTTCTTCGAGGGAAACTTGTTTGCCTTCCTTTTCCAGAAGTGCTTGTTGAATCCGCTCAATATCTAACTTTTCACCTTCTTCTAAAGCCGAAAGATATAATATCCATTTGGTAATGCCGTATTCATTAATCCGTTCAATCCAGCGGTTAACCTGATCAGGCAATTCGTCCCAAATAAATCCCGATGACAGATCGATTGCTAAAATCGTATTTAGGCTTTCTTCGTTTAAAATCGGTTTACCCTGTTCACAGGCTTGTTGAACGACGGCGTTAATGTAAAACGGATTTCCGCCACAACGTTCGGCCACGATGGGGGCCATTTCTTGAGAAATCTCTGCTTGATAATAGTTTGCCGCTTTGCGTGTCAGTTCGGCTCCCCAATAACCCGTCAACGGTTCTATTGGTTCGCTGTCAAAACGTTTCAGTACCGGACATTTTTGATCTTGTCAGATCGATAGGCGGGTGAAAGATTTTGGTTTCAACGTGTATCGATTTCTCCTCAAGTTCAAGTTCCCTCCGATCAAAGGGATTGTCGGGATCGTCGGGATGAACCCTTAAGTTCCCACCGATCAAAGGGATTGAACAGATTTCTCGTCTACTCGTGCAGGACAGAAAAGTTTAGTTTGTAACCTTGCTCAGTATAATGGCGAATGAGCAGGCTTCATTTCAATTCGCAATTCGCAGTTCGCAACAGTTTAAACCATGCCGAGTCTAATTAATAATGTTAGATATTCTTCTTAGTATTAGTCAAGGAATTGATACGGCTGTCAGCGCCTATAAAAATATCAGTGGCATTTTCAAAGGTGATCCAAAAACGCAACACCTTGAACAGATTTCTGAACATCTGGGCTGCAGCATCCGACTTCAACTGGAACGATTGTCAGATCATATTATATATGCACCCAATTTACGAATCGTACAAGATATTAGCTAGGATGATTTGCGTGAGGTGAGGGAATGTTTAGAGCCAGTGCAACTGGCATTAGGGGGTGAGATACTTTCTTTGGCTATGATTTTAACGCCGGATAATATGCAAAATGCGATGGCAAAGAATCCTTGGGAAATGTTAACGGATATCCACCCCATCAATTTAGCCGCTTCTCCTTATCATGTCGAAAAAGTGCCGGTGTTGTTCAGTTACAATGGTATGCAATACTTAGGCTGGCAGTGGCGTGACAGTTTACCTATCGATATTCAGATAATTATTTAGTCCCCTTTAGGGGACTTGAGCTTGGCAATGAAAGGAATTATTTTTCTGAAACGCTATATTTCATTTGATTGTCAATATGATGAACTATGGAGGCCCTCTTTACAAACCTCGCAGTAGGCCTCACTTTTGCTGCCGCTGGATATCGAACCACAAAATAGGCAAGTTGTTGAATTTGAATAAGTTACTGTGAATGCACCGGGACAAATCGCTACTTGCAGTCGCGGCCGAGCGACTCAACAGATTGAATGGATTAACGGCGTGGCCTTAGAAATAGTCTCTGTACCGGGCGGAACATTCCTGATGGGTGCCCCTGAAACGGAGGAGGGCCATTCAAGCGATGAAGGCCCTCAGCACCCCGTCACAATAGCACCCTTTGAGATGAGCAAATATCCCATCACCCAAAAACAATGGGAAGCGGTGATGGGGTCAAATTCCTCTTACTTTAAAGGTGAAAATCACCCAGTTGAGTGTGTTAGCTGGCATGAAGCGATAGAATTTTGTGCAATACTTTCCATCAAGACGGGCAAAACTTATCGTTTGCCGACGGAAGCGGAATGAGAATACGCCTGTCGTGCCGGAACAACGACACCTTTTTATTTTGGCAAGACGATTACGCCGGCAATAGCCAACTACAGTGGGAATTATACTTATGCTTCCGCACAGAAAGGTGTTTGTCGTGGACAAACAAGCGAAGTGGACATTTTTCCAACTTTAGTTTAGCAGGAGTCCAAACTTGAGTTTGGCAAGCGTCGTTTGGCAGGAGTCGTTTAGCAGGAGTCCAAACTTGAGTTTGGCAAGCGTCGTTTGGCAGGAGTCGTTTGGCAGGAGTCCAAACTTGAGTTTGGCAGGCATCGTTTAGCTGGAGTCGTTTGGCAGGAGTCCAAACTTGAGTTTGGCAGACGTCGTTTGGTAGGAGTCCAAACTTGAGTTTGGCAGGCGTCGTTTGGCAGGAGTCCAAACTTGAGTTTGGACATAAGCCGAGTATTTTACCCGTCAAAACAATGTTGACAGACTACTAGTCCCGTTACGGGAGTTGAGCTAAACTTCTTCAGTTTGCTAAACTTCTTTAGTTTTTAACCCCAAAAATATCTGAAAAACTCTAGCGCCCGTTTCCTAGTACTCTGTCAATGTTCTATTGACGGGTATTGGTAAGTTTTAACTTGGCATTGCCAAATTCTTTAAGTACTCACTCTGGCACTGCCAAACTAAAGTTTGGACTCCTGCCAAACGGACTCTTGCCAAACTAAAAACGACGCAAAAATTTTTGCTCTAAAAAACTGGAGCAAAGTTTGTACTCTCTGCCAAACTAAAGTTTGGACTCCTGAATATTAATGATAAAAAGCAATTACTCGCAACTGACGACTCCAGATACTTCCACCCAAATAGTCTGATGCCGGGTTGTTATTCAAGTAAGTGCCACTTCCAAGGGCCCACTGCACTTTAACTGTATGGCTACCTGCCACAAGTTCCTGTTCTATCCAACCAAGATTACATGGAACATCATGGCCTGCGTGCTGCTGGAAGTCAGAATAACGGGTATTTTTGGCATTAATCCCTCCTTCATCAAAGTGGTTTTGAAAACGAAAGTAAGTAATATAGTTACAAATTCAATGGTATTTAATAGTATTAGCCAAAGAACCTGTTTTTCACAGAATGCGGCACCATATCGTCCATACAATATAAGTTTCAGCGTACTTTTCTTTAGCTGTAGTGATTTTTATGCAAGCTCCTACGGGAAAAAACGTAACGATATCCAATACTATGCACTTGCAACATAATATTCTCTGCACTCTTTAAAGTCACGGACTTTATCTGTCTAACACGGTTAAACATGAAGATTATAACAAATCTTTGGCGATTTCAAAATACAATGACGGCGCATGGAATCTTGCATGCCACTCTATATTTGATATCTTTCTCTTCGGCATAATCTTTTAAGCGTTTCAGGTATAATAGTAGATATTACTATTAAAAACTATAAAATACTATTAAAACCTTAAATTAATATAATACCTCGCCTTGAAATCTATACTTTGCCTCGATCACAAATTGCGCTTAACTCAGTTTATCTAGTATATTTCAAGGCCTATTGTCGGTGGGGTGTCATCAAAAGTGGTACAACGAAATAGTACAACGAAACGAAGTAAGCGCTGCTATGGAGGGAAATAAACGAAATCATACAAAGCTGAAGCTTTGTACTCTATACAAGTTGTTTTGAGTTGTGGAGGGAGCTGGGTTTTGTGACAAGAAAGTGTTAAAGGCGGAGACAAAAATAATGGGTAAGGGGAAATTGGCAATTACCGATTTCCCATTACCCATAGATAAAAAAGGGATATAATGGTTATTTAGGGAGGAGGAATGCAAAAAGATGGCGTCCCCAAGGGGAGTCGAACCCCTGTTGCCGCCGTGAAAGGGCGATGTCCTAGGCCACTAGACGATGGGGACAATGTATGTCCAATTAGGAAGGATAGGAAAAATATGGCGTCCCCAAGGGGAGTCGAACCCCTGTTGCCGCCGTGAAAGGGCGATGTCCTAGGCCACTAGACGATGGGGACAAAATCCTCTACAATGCCATTGTAGCGCTCTCCCAACTGAGCTATAGCCCCTCAAAAAAGAGACGCGCATTCTATAGCGTTGTTATGCGCTTGTCAAGCCTTTGTGCCAATTTTTTTTGTAATGGGTAATTAGTTTGTAGGGACTACCAGACAAAATGTAAAATGGTGGAGCTAGGCGGGGTCGAACCGCCGACCTCTACAATGCCATTGTAGCGCTCTATAGCGTTGTTATGCGCTTGTCAAGCCTTTGTGCCAGTTTTTTTGTAATGGGTAATGGGTAATGGGTAATTGGTAATGGGTAATTGGTAATGGGTAATTGGTAATTATACTTAGCACGGGAAGACTTTTTACACACCCCTTGCGTCCCCTTCGATCCGGGGAATCGCCGGCTTAATTCACATCGACAGAGGAGTTAGGGGTGTGTTTGTGGAAATTATTTTTTTGTTGATCCTTAGATCGATACCGGCCGAAATCAAAATGCAGCAACCTATTTATTTGAATAAAATTACCGACGAGGGATTTGCGATAATTCCTCGGGTTATTTCTAATACCGCCGTCAATGAGATTCTAAATGCACTTGATAAAATCCGTTTGGGGGGCGCGGCAAGAATACGCCGGGGCAGCGTTTATGCCATTCGCGATTTATTGAATGAAGTGCCTTTCTTGAGAACGTTGACACAACTAGTTAATCTACGCGCCCTGATAATTTAGTACAACTAATTACGCGGATAAACGAATTTAGTACAACGAATTACGCGGATAAACGAATTTAGTACAACTAATTACGCGGATAAACGAATTTAGTACAACTAATTACGCGGATAAACGAATTTAGTACAACTAATTACGCGGATAAACGAATTTAGTACAGCGAAACTTCGTTATGGAACGCCAAACGCAGTGGCGGAACGCCTATATTGTTACTAAACGAATTTAGTACAACTCATTAGCGGATAAACGAATTAAAAACGCGGAAGATAAAAATTGACTTTTATCAATCCTTATATTATGCATAATCGCCATCGTTATTAACTTTCGTACCCGGAAAATGGGAATGCGCCCATAAACATTACCCATTGAAAAGACGATATACAACCAGACTAAAATTAAAGCCAGGGGCGGTGCCCCCTTTTTTTATTAACTCATGTTACGCACTCAGCTTCCACAAGCCTTGGGATAAATCCCAAGGCTAAAAGCCTAAGTCACCTAAAGGTGACTAAAACCTTTAATCATGTTTTCCGATTCAATTAAGTACTCGCGTTATCGCATTGCGTAATGTTTTCAAAGCGGGGATTGGGGAAATTAAAGTTCCGTTTATTCAACCTACAGTGCTATATGAGTTAATTTTAGCTGACTAACGCTTGCAAGTTTTGGGATTTATCCCAAGGCTTGGAAGTCCAAGGCTTGGAAGTTCAGTGCGTAACATCAGTTATTAATGTCGCTAAAGCCAGGGGCGGTGCCCC